>NZ_JBUEGB010000005.1:0-256750 GCF_054963695.1 Micromonospora sp. RTBAU3-60
ATCGGAAGGTGTCGGCGGGATGCCGGGCGACGTTGCCGGGCGGTGCCGCGAGAAAGCTCGGATGTGCTGGACGGCGCGGTTCAACTCCGCGACGAGGTGCCGGCCGGTCAGGCCTCGTCGCGGCAGCCAAGGAGAAGGTGCGCCTGCCACATGACAAGGTGACCCTACGTGATCACGTGGCCCGGTGGTAGCTGGGTCCGTCATGTGAGACGAGGATCCCAGTCGCCGTCGGTGCCATGCCAGAGCGTCGGTACTCGCGCTCGCGGGCGCATCCAGGATCGCTCGACGCCCGCGAGGCCCCTGATCAACCCGGCACGCGGGTGGGCTCGTCGGCTCCCGGTCCGGTCACGGCAGGGGCGTCCGGTCCGACCGGCTCGGTGACCGCCGCGGTCTCGCCGAGGCGGGGGCGGCGGGCCGCCCAGCCGACCAGCGGCACCGCCGCGACCGCGGCGACGGCGAACAGCGCGGCCATCGGGAACCAGCCCCAGCCGCCGGTGGTGACCCCGAGCGCGGTCAACCCGGCGGGACCGGCCAGGTACTGGAGCTGCCCGCCGAGCCGGAACGCGCCGACGTACGCGCCCCGGTGCGCGGCCGGCGGCAGGGTGCTGGTGATCCCCCAGGCCCCGGCCGACTGGACCAGCTCGGCGAGGGTAAGCACCACTCCCGCCGCCACCAGCACCACGATCGTCAGCCCCCCGCCGGTCACCGCCGAGATCGGCAGGACCAGGCAGAACAGGGCGATCAACAGGCCGCCGACGCGCAGCGCCCGACCGGCGCCGGCCACCGTGTCGGCACCCCGGCTGGCGCGTACCTGGAGCAGCACCGCGAGGATCGTGTTGAGCAGCACCAGCGCCGCGATCAGGGTGCGCGGGGCGTCGGTGTGGCTGAGCACCCAGAGCGGCAGCACCACCAGGTAGAGCGTGCCGTGCGCGCCGAGCAGGCCGGACAGCAGGGACACCGCCATGAACGGCCGGTCGCGCAGCACGGCGAAGCGGCTGGGCCCCGCAGCCGGTGCGGCGGCGACCGGCACCCGCGGCAGCCGGTACACGAAGACCGCGGTGACCAGCAGCATCGCCGCGTTGAACCAGACCATCCCCTGGTACGCGGCGAGCGTGTCCACGGCCAGCACCACGCCGCTGATCGCCGCGCCCAGCCCGAAGCCGACATTGAGCGCCGAGCGCTGGTAGGCCAGCGCGGTCACCCGGTCCTCCGGGCGTAGCACGTTGATCGAGTAGACCTGCCGGGCCACCCCCGTGGTCGCGTCCACCACGGCCAGCGCGACCACCACGGCCAGGAACCCGGCGAAGCCGCCCACGAACGGGTACGCCCCGAAGAGCGCCGCCTCCGCCACCAGCCCGATCTGCCACACCCGCTGCGCGCCGTACCGGTCGGTGACCGCGCCGAGCGGGACCGTGCCGAGCAGGGACACCCCGGCGGCCAGCGAGAGCCCGAGCCCGACCTGGGTCGGGCTGAGCCCGAGCGCCCGGGTGAAGAAGACCGCACTGCCGGCCTGGAAGAGGCCGTGGCCGGTCGCGTACACCATGGCCTGCACGGCCAGGGCGCGGGTCAGACCGGCCGGCGGTACGACGTGCCGGACGGCGGTGCGGATGGTGTCCCTGGCCCCCATGGCCGTCGAGCAAACCGTGCCCCCGTCGCCCGGTCGACCCATTTAAGGCTGAGCCGAATCTCCACCGGATACCGCAGCCTTGCCAGATCGTGCTTCATCCTGGATCGAGTGGCATCCAGGTCCCGTCGAGGCCACTACTTCCTGGAGCGAGCGCGGGGGCCGGGGGCGGGGCTCAGCGGAGGAGCAGGGCGGCGAGGGGTTGGCGGCGGCGCAGGCCGGTCTCCCGGGCGCGCAGCTCCGCCGGGAGCGCGTACGGGTCGCCGAGACGGCCGACGGCCGCCACCACCAGCGGCCGGATCCCGGGCGCGAGGTCCAGTTCGGCGGCGAGACCGGCCCGGTCGAAGCGGGTGAGCTGGTGCACGTGCAGGCCGAGCGCGCTGGCCTGCACGGTCAGGTGGGCGACCGCCTGGCCGAGGTCGTACGCGGCCCGTTCCGGCTCGCCGCCGGTGTGCGCGCCGACCACCAGCGCGGCGGCGTGCCGCGCCCAGGTCTGGTCGCTCGCGGGGAGGCTGACCAGGATCCGCTTCCAGGTCTCGTCCTGCCGGTGCCCCAGGGCGAACCGCCACGGCTGCGCGTTCCCCGCGGAGGGCGCCCAGCGGGCGGCCTCCAGCAGGGAGGCGGCCTCGTCGCCGGTGAGCTCCGCGTCCGGGTCGAAGGCCCGGGGACTCCAGCGGAAGGCGAGCAGCGGTGTGAGATCGGCCATGGGTGGAGCATCCCGGACGGTGCTCCGGCTCGCTCGGGCGGGCCGGTCAGATGTGGCTAAGAGCACCCGTAACGGACAATGGGGTCAGGGCGTTTCCGGGCTCGGGCTGTCGGTGGGCGACCCGGCGTCGAGCGGCTCGTCCTCGGTCACCGGGCCGGCCAACCGCACGGTCGCCGGGGCCGGACCGGGCTCGCCGGCCAGCTTCAGAGTGCCGAAGGCGGCCCGGACCGCGGTCGGGGTGCCGTCCGGCCGGTAGCAGTAGATGCCCACGTCCAGCGGGGCATTCAGCGACGCGGAGGTCGAATCCACCGAGTAGCACTGGCCGCTGATCCCGGCCGGCGGGGTGGCCGGTGACACCGCGAGCGGCGCCCGCCGGTCGGTCAGCACCTCCAGCCAGTCGGTGAACGGGTGCTGCACCCGGACGTCCAGCTTCCGGGGCACGGCGTCGTCCGGGTCGCCGAGGCGTACGCAGCTCGCCGCCTCCGGGCGGCCGGCCGAGGGCAGCGCGCACTGGAACAGCCCGTCGGCGGTGCCGGCGAGCGACACGTCGACCGTGCCGCCACGCCCCCAACCGGGCACGTCCACCCGCCAGGTGCCGTCGTTCGCGCTGGTCACCGAGACCGTCCGGGCCGCACCGTCCGCGCCGGTCCAGGTGTACGTGGCGGTGAGGTGCCGGTCCTGGGCGGCCGCCGCGAGCGCGGCCAACTCGTCGCGGGCCCCGTCCACCTCCGCCGGCACCGGGTCGCCGGTGCTGGTCGGGGCGGGCTCCGGCGGGTCGGCGGTGCAGGCGGCCAGCAGCGCCGGCAGGACGATCGCCAGGGCGCCGGTCAGCCGGCGGGCCGCGCGGAGATGAGCGTGCACCGGGACATTCTGCGGTGCCGACCCGGGTCCCGGGGGCCCGCCGCGCGGCTCTTGCGTCGGCGTGTCGCGACGCCCGCCGGCGGTGCGTCCGACCCTGGTGAGCCGCCCCACCCTGGGCCGGATGGTGGGATCACCCGGCCCGGTGCCGGGCGCCGCCCGATACCCTGGGGAGGTCTGACACGCGCCGCCGGACCGGAACCCGGCGGCGCCGGCACGCTCAGGGTCGTCGCTGGGAGGGAGCGCACCGTCGTGGCACTCGTGGTGCAGAAGTACGGCGGGTCCTCCGTCGCCAACGCCGAGCGGATCAAGCGGGTGGCCGAGCGCATCGTGGCCGCCCGCAAGGCCGGCGACGACGTGGTCGTGGTGGTCTCCGCGATGGGGGACACCACCGACGAGCTGCTCGACCTGGCCAACCAGGTCAGCCCGCTGCCACCCGGTCGCGAGCTGGACATGCTGCTCACCGCCGGGGAGCGGATCTCCATGGCGCTGCTCGCCATGGCCATCCACAACCTCGGTTACGAAGCCCGCTCGTTCACCGGCTCGCAGGCCGGCGTGATCACCACCTCGGTGCATGGCAGGGCGCGGATCATCGACGTCACCCCGGGCCGCCTCAAGGGCGCGCTGGACGAGGGCTCGGTGGTCATCGTGGCCGGCTTCCAGGGCGTCTCGCAGGACACCAAGGACGTCACCACGCTGGGCCGGGGCGGGTCGGACACCACCGCCGTGGCGCTCGCCGCCGCGCTCGACGCGGACGTCTGCGAGATCTACACCGACGTGGACGGCGTGTTCAGCGCCGACCCACGGATCGTGCCCAACGCCCGGCACATCAAGCACATCACCTACGAGGAGATGCTGGAGCTGGCCGCCTGCGGCGCCAAGGTGCTGCACCTGCGCAGCGTCGAGTACGCCCGGCGCGCGGGGTTGCCGATCCACGTCCGTTCGTCATACTCGACCAACACCGGCACGATGGTCACCGGATCGATGGAGGACCTTCCTGTGGAACAGGCACTGATCACCGGGGTCGCCCACGACCGCAGCGAAGCGAAGATCACCATCGTCGGGGTGCCCGACGAGCCGGGTGCCGCCGCGCGGATCTTCGACACCGTGGCCGGAGCCGAGATCAACATCGACATGATCGTGCAGAACGTGTCCACCGAGGGCACCGGCCGCACGGACATCTCGTTCACCCTGCCGAAGACCGACGGCCCGACCGCGATGGCCGCGCTCAGCAAGATCCAGGACGTGGTCAAGTTCAAGGGCCTGCTCTACGACGACCACGTCGGCAAGGTCTCCCTGATCGGCGCCGGCATGCGCTCGCACCCGGGCGTCGCGGCGGGCTTCTTCGCCGCCCTCGGCGCGGCCGGCGTGAACATCGAGATGATCTCCACCTCCGAGATCCGGGTCTCCGTGGTGTGTCGGGACACCGACCTCGACAAGGCGGTCCGGGCCATCCACGATGCCTTCGACCTGGGCGGCGAGTCCGAGGCCGTGGTCTACGCGGGCACCGGGCGGTAGCCGGCCATGCCGTCGCTGCCCACCCTCGCCGTGGTCGGGGCGACCGGTGCCGTCGGCACGGTGATGTGCGAGCTGCTTTCCTCCCGGGCCAACGTCTGGGGTGAGATCCGGCTCCTCGCCTCCGAGCGTTCGGTCGGCCGGCAGGTGCAGTGCCGGGGTGAGCTGGTCACCATCCAGGCGCTCACCCCGGAGGCGTTCGACGGCGTGGACGTGGCGATGTTCGACGTCCCGGACGAGGTCTCGGCCGAGTGGGCGCCGATCGCGGTCAGCCGGGGCGCGGTCGCGGTGGACAACTCCGGAGCGTTCCGGATGGACCGCGACGTCCCCCTGGTGGTGCCGGAGATCAACCCGGAGCAGGTCCGCAACCGGCCCAAGGGGATCATCGCCAACGCCAACTGCACCACCCTGGCGATGATCGTGGCGGTCGCCCCACTGCACCGTGAATACGGCCTCCGCGAGCTGGTCCTCGCGTCGTATCAGGCGGTGTCCGGGGCGGGGCAGGCCGGCGTGGACGCGCTGCACGCCCAGCTCGGCAAGATCGCCGGGGACCGGGTGCTCGGCTCCCGTCCGGGCGACGTCCGGCAGGCGGTCGGCGACGAGCTGGGCCCGTTCCCGGCCCCGCTGGCGCTCAACGTGGTGCCCTGGGCCGGCTCGCTGGCCGACGGCGGCTGGTCGTCCGAGGAGATGAAGATGCGCAACGAGTCGCGCAAGATCCTCGGCCTGCCCGACCTCAAGGTCTCCGCCACCTGCGTACGGGTGCCGGTGGTGACCGGCCACTCGGTCGCCGTGCACGCGGTCTTCGCCACCGAGGTCGACGCCGAGGGGGCCCGGGAGGCGCTGCGCAACGCGCCCGGCGTGATCCTGGTCGACGACCCGGCCGCGGGCGAGTTCCCGATGCCGATCGACGCGGTCGGCACCGACCCGTCCTGGGTCGGCCGGATCCGCCGCGCCGTCGACGACCCGCGCGCCCTCGACCTCTTCGTCACCGGCGACAACCTGCGCAAGGGCGCCGCCCTCAACACCGCCCAGATCGCCGAGCTCCTCGCCGCCGAACTCACCCACTGACCCACCCCCGCGGATCCCACCCCCGGCGGATCCAGCCGTTGATCATGAAGTTGTTGTCGCGCCGCCCGGCGTGTCGCGACAACAACTTCATGATCGACCGCGGGGGGTCGGGTGCGGTGGGGCGGGACGAGGTCAGGCGGCGGCGAGGCGGACGCCGTCGCGGCCGTGCCGCTTGACCGCGTACAGGGCCTGGTCGGCGCGGCGGAGGGCCAGGTCGGGCGACTCGCCGGGTTGGGGGAGGGCGACGCCGACGCTGATCGTCCGACCGGTCCGCCGGGCCGCCTCGGTCAGCCGCTCGGCGATCCGGAGCGCCTCCTCGGGGCGGCTCACCTCGATCACCGCGACGAACTCGTCGCCGCCGGTCCGGTACAGCTCGTCGCCCTGCCGCAGCGCCCCCTCCAGCGCCCGGGCCAGCCCGACCAGCAGCCGGTCCCCGGCCTGGTGGCCGTACGTGTCGTTGACGTCCTTGAAGCCGTCCACGTCGATCGCCAGCAGGGCGGTACGCCCCGGCGTGGCGCTCGCGATCCGCCGACCGAACGGCCCGGTGTGGCCCAGCCCGGTGAGCGGGTCGGAGTTGGCCTGCTCGCGCAGCCGGGCGAGCGTACGCAGCCGGTCGAGGCAGGCCCACGCCTGCCCGGCCAGCAGCTCCATCAGGTTGACCGTGGTCGGGTCGGGGCGCAGCAGCCGCTCGTCGGCGACCAGCAGCACCCCGCCGGTGTCCGACGGCCCGACCGGCACGGTCACCAGGGTCCGCGCCCCGGCCCAGGCCAGCGGCAGGTGGTCCTCGGTCGGCGGGTGCCCCGCCTCGCCCAGCGTGTACGCGGCGCCGTGCCGGTGCGCCCGGGCGATCAGCCGGCCGAGCGCGGCGGGGCCGGCCTCGGTCAGCTCGGCCCGGATCCGGGACTCCAACTCGCCGGGGGTGCCGGTCGGCGCGCTCAGCCGCGGCTCCGGCCGGTCGGCGAGGACCAGCACGGCGGCGGAGAGATCCGAGACGTCCCGGGCCGCGGTGATGGCGGCGGTCATCAGGTCCCAGTCGGTGGGCGCGGCGGTCATCGCGGCGGCGTGCCGGAGCAGCTTCTCGCTGCGGCTCTCGGCGGGCGGGCCGCCGAGCGCCACGATCCGGCCGGCCAGCCGGGTGGCCAGCCGCTCGGCGGTCTCCCGCCACCGGTCCAGCTCGACCGGGCCGCTCCACTGCAGGTCGAGCACGCCGATCGGCCGGCCCGTCGGGTCGCACAGCGGTACGCAGACCTCGGCGGTGACGTCGGGGCGTACCGGGAGATGGTCGGGGTCGGCGGTGACGTCGGCGACGGTGGCGGGCTCGCCGGAGGCGTACACCCGGCCGATGACCGACGGCGCCAGGTCCCGGCGCGGTGCCAGACCGGCCTTCGTTCGGTCCGGGGTGCCGCCTGGCGGCGCGGCGACCGGATCGTGGCCGTCCGTGGGGCTGGCGGTGTCGCTCCCGGTCTCCGGCGGCAGCGTGGAGAAGACCTGCCAGGCGCCGGTGGCCGCGACGCAGCGCAGCCGGTCATGGACCTCGAGCAGGATCGAGATGGCCGCCGGGGTGTGCCGGGCGAGCGCGGTGACCGTCCACCGGCACGCCTCCAGCGCGGTCGACGCCATCGAGAGGCGGACCGTGACGTCTCGGATGACTCGCTCGTGATCCACGTCGTTCCAGGTCAAGGGGCCGGGGCGCGACCAAGGGTACTCAGCGGGCGGTCCACCGACCTTCGTACACATGTGCTATCCACAGGGTGTGGACGCGGCCTGTGGGTACGGCGGGGCCGCGCGCCGGGGCCCGCGACGATAGCGTGAGGTTCCCGGTCCCGAGGAGGCGTCGATGCTCATCGCCCAGCTCAGCGACCCGCACGTGACCACCGGCCCGCTCGCCGCCGAGCAGGCGTCCGGGCTGCACCGCGCGCTCGGCCGGGTGCTGGCCCTGCGACCCCGGCCGGACTGCGTGGTCATCACCGGTGACCTGGTCGACAACGGCCGCCCCGACGAGTACGTGGCGCTGCGCGACATCATCGGGCGCTTCCCGTTGCCGGTGCACCTCGCCGCCGGCAACCACGACGACCGGGAGTCCCTGCTCGACACCTTCGGCGGCACCCCCTACCTGGGTGGTGGCTTCTCGGCGTACTACCACGTCGATCATCCGGGGGCGACGCTGGTGGTGCTCGACTCGCTCGCGCCCGGAGACGACGCCGGGCGGCTCGGCGACGAGCAACTGGGCTGGCTCGACGGGGTGCTCGCCGGCCGCCCCGACGTGCCCGCGGTCGTGTGCCTGCACCATCCGCCGGTCGCGGTCGGCATCCCGGCCATGGACGCCATCCGGCTCACCGACGCCGACGCCTTCGCCGCGGTGATCAAGCGGCACCCCCACGTCGTACGCGTCGCCGCAGGTCACCTGCACCGGCCGGTGACCAGCAACTTCGCCGGCACGGTGCTGACCACCGCGCCGAGCACCTGGGCGCAGGTGAACCTGACCATGACCGACGACCCGGAGATCTGGATGGTGGCCGAGCCGACCGCCTTCCTGCTGCACCGGTTGGCCGGCGACAGTTGCGTGACGCACACCGTCCAGGTCAGCCACGCGGCCGGGCAGACCTGCTGGTTCTGAAGCGGTGGACCCGCTCTCGGGTCCAACCCGGTGCCGGGCGCCCCGGCCGGCCCGCCGCTCCGCTGCCGGGCCGGCTCAGGCCAGCAGGGCGTCGCGCAGCGCGGGGGCCAGGGTCTCCGGCGGCACCTCGTGGAAGCCGCCCGCCAGGCTGACGTGGCTGGCGTGGGGGATCGCCCGCGCCGTGGCAGCGGCCGCGTCCCGTAGCCAGTCCGGGCTGCCCGTGCTGTCCACCACGACCGTCGGTACGGCGATCGTCGCGAGCCGGGCGGCGGGCAGTTCACCGCCGCCGGTCACCGTGGTGTCGTACGGCAGGGTGTGCGCCAGCCCTTCCATCCAGGCCCAGTCCGGTGTGCCGCGCATGCCGGAGACCGCCTCGGCCGGCACCCCGACCGCCTCCGTCAGGAAGAGCCCGACCGCGTCGTCGCGCTGGCCCGCCGCCACCAGTTCGGTCAGGCGTACGGCCAGCCCCGGCTTGGGTCCGCCGTGCGGTCCGGCCTGGAACGGGGGCTCGAAGAGCGCCAGCGCGGTGAGCGGCAGCCCCTCGGCCGCCGCGTACGCGGCGAGGATCGCGCCGGAGGAGAGGCCGTAGAGGTGGGACCGGCCACCCGCCCGGTCGATCAGGGCCGCCACGTCCTCGATCTCCCGCTGCACCGCGTACGGCGCGGTGTCCCCGCTGGCCCCGCGTCCCCGCCGGTCGTAGCCGTACACGGTGAAGTCGGACGCCAGCGCGGCGGCCAGCGGGCGGGTGGTGCCGCGGTCGTTGAAGGCCCCGCCGATCAGGATGATGGGCGGCCCCTCCCCGGCGGTCTCGTACGCGATCGCGGTGCCATCGGCGGACCGCACCGTCTCCACCGTCCAGGTGGTCCCGTTCGACGTCATGGCTACTTTCTACTGCCGAACCCCGACAACGGGGGCCCGTGAAGGAATTCATCTGCCCGTCATGTCCGACTCGTCGGGCAGACCGGTACACGTCGCCGGCCCTGGCCAGCATCCAGGGGTGCCGCCCCGGTCGACCGATCGCCCGGTGGATGAGAAGCTTTCCCCCGGCGGGGCGGTGTTTCCCCCGACTCACGCCGCCCGCCGACCGACCCCTGTCACGGCAAGCAGCAGGGTCGCCGGGCGAACCATCGCCCGAAACAGTCACGCGCCGGTATCTCACGAGGAGTCCCATGTCCGTCCCCGGGATGCGTCGGGCCGCCGTCGGCCTGGCCGCGCTCGCCGCGACCGCGTTCACCGCGGTCGCCGTACACCCCAGCCAGGCGGAGGCCGGCCCGAAGCCGGTCGACGTCAAGCTGCTCGCCATCAACGACTTCCACGGAAACCTGGAGCCGCCGACCGGGTCCAGCGGCACCATCGCGGGTCAGACCGCTGGTGGCGCCGAGTACCTGGCCACCCGGCTCGCCCAGCTGCGCGGCGCCACCGAGGAGGAGCGGGAGCGCACCATCACGGTCGGCGCAGGTGACCTGATCGGTGCCTCCCCGCTTCTCTCGGCGGCCTTCCACGACGAGCCGACCATCGAGGCGATGAACCTGGCCGGCCTCGACTTCACCAGCGTCGGCAACCACGAGTTCGACGAGGGCGCCACCGAGCTGCTGCGCATGCAGAACGGCGGCTGCCACCCGGTCGACGGCTGCGCCGACGGCACGCCGTTCGCGGGCGCCAAGTTCCAGTACCTGTCGGCGAACGCCTTCAAGACCGCCACGGGCCAGCCGCTGCTGCCGCCGTACGGGATCAAGAAGGTCGACGGCGTCAAGGTCGGCTTCATCGGGATGACCCTGGAGGGCACCCCGCAGATCGTCAGCCAGCAGGGCGTCGCCGGCCTGAGCTTCGCCGACGAGGCCGACACCGCCAACAAGTACGCCCGCATCCTGCAGGCCCAGGGCGTGCAGGCCATCGTCGTGCTGCTGCACGAGGGTGGCGTGCAGAACGGCGGCGGCATCAACGACTGCACCGGGTTCAGCGGCCCGATCGTCGACATCGCCAACCGGATGGACCCCGCCATCGACGTGATCGTCAGCGGGCACACCCACGCCGCGTACAACTGCAACATCAACGGCAAGCTGGTCACCAGCGCCAGCTCGTTCGGCCGCCTGGTCACCGACATCGACCTTCAGGTCGACCGGCGCAGTGGCGACGTGATCACCGCCAAGGCGAACAACGTCGTGGTCACCCGGGACGTCTCGAAGGACCCGGCCACCACCTCGCTGATCAACCACTACAAGACCGCGCTCGGCCCGGTGGCCGACAAGGTGGTCGGCGAGACCACCCAGGCGATCACCAAGACCCAGGAGAACCTGTACCAGACCGGGGTCGACGCCAACGGCAAGCCGACGTACCAGACCGGTGAGTCGCCGCTCGGCAACCTGATCGCCGACGCCCAGCTCGCCGCCACGGACAACGAGCAGAACGCGGTCGCCGCGTTCATGAACCCCGGTGGTGTCCGCGCCGACGTCGACGCCGGCCCGGTCACCTACGCCGAGGCGTTCACCGTCCAGCCGTTCGCCAACAACCTGGTGACGCTGGACCTGACCGGCGCGCAGCTCTACTGCATGCTGGAGCAGCAGTTCACCGTCGCCCGGGTGCTGTACGCGTCCTCGACGGTGCACTACGTCGTCGACGTCAACGGCACCACCGCGCCCGCCGCGTCGCCGTGCAGCGGCACCCGGGTGGTCCGGGGCAGCCTCACCATCAACGGTGCCCCGGTCACCGACACCGCGACCTACCGGGTCACGGTGAACAACTTCCTCTCCGGTGGCGGCGACGGCTTCAGCGTCCTCCCCGGTGGGAAGAACCAGGTCACCGGCATGATCGACCTGGACGCCTTCACGGCCTACCTGACCGCGAAGTCGCCGATCGCCCCGCCGGCGCTGGACCGGATCCAGACCACCGCGGAGGTTCCCGCCGCCTGACGGCGATCCGTACCACGACGGGCCCCGGAGCACGCTCCGGGGCCCGTCGCTCGTTGCGCAGCGTCGCACTCAGGCGACGACGGGCTCCGGCTGCTGGACCGGGACCGGCGTGGTGCGGCCGTCCTGGGTGGGGGTGAGCAGCCGGCGCAGCGACAGGGCCAGCACCGAGGCGATCAGGCAGCCGCCCACCACGACCGCCACCCAGAGCCGCCCGTGCGCCGCGCCGAGCAGCGGGCCCGCGGTGACCGGGCCGATGATCCCGCTGATCCCGAAGATCATCGAGCTCATCGCGTTGTAGCGCCCGCGCAGCTCGTCGGTGGCGAGCGCGTTGGTCAGCGCCGGCATGACCGGCGACAGCATCGTCTCGCCGAAACCGAAGATGGCCGAGCACGCCACCACGCCCAGCGCGGCGAGCAGCGCGTTGCCCGTGCCGATCAGGCCGGCCGCGCCGAGGACCAGCCAGGCGGCCGCGAAGGTCGCGCCCACCGCGGCCAGCGCCCCCGTCCGGCTGCGTCCCTCCATTCGGCGGATGACCAGCAGCTGGGAGAGCACGATCATCACGGTGTTGCAGGCCAGGGCCCAGGCCACCACCCGGGGCGTCACCTCCACCACCCGCACCGAGTACGCGGTGAAGCCCACCTCGATCTGCGCGTATCCGCAGGTGGTCAGCACCAGGCCGAAGATGACCAGACGCCGGAACGGCCGGTCCCGCAGCACGGTGAGGTAGCCCCCGGTCGCCCGTGCGGCGCCCGCCTCCCTGGCCTGCGCCAGCCGGTGCCCGACGTGCGGCAGGGTCAGCAGGATTAGCGCCGGCGTCAGGTAGCTCAACGCGTCCAGCAGGTAGATGGCCTGGAAGGTGACCGGACGGGCCACGTCGACCACCGCGCCGGAGATCAGGCCACCCACTCCGATGCCGAGGTTGAGCAGGGCGAAGTTCAGGCCGAACACCCGCTGCCGCTCACCGTCGCCGGTCAGCGAGGCGAGGATCGTGTTCTGGCCGGACCAGATCGCCGAGCCGCCGATCGCCATGATCGTGCTGACCGCGAAGGCCGTGCCGACCGAGTGGACCAGTCCGAGCGAGGCCGTGCCGACCGCCTCGACCGCCAGGCAGGGCAGCACCACCCGGCGGGCGCCGAACCGGTCGATCAGCGTCCCGCCCAGCGGCGACAGGGCGAGCGTCACCGCGCCGAACCAACCGATCACCAGGCCGGCCTGGTTGTCGGACAGCCCGCGCACGTCGGTGAGGTAGATGAAGAGGAACGGCAGGGTCAGGCCGCGCCCGACGGCCGACAGCAGGGTGCCGATCAGGATCCGACGGGCTTCCGGGCGGGCAGGCAGGGCGCGGCGCAGCATGGGCTGAATTCTGTGCGCCGGGTACGACGACCCGCGAACGGATTACCGGCCGTTGTGCGCTCGGCAGAGCCGCTGGGTGAGCAAGAACACGGCGTCTGCCATGCTGGCCCGGTGACCACCACCTGGCGCCACCTGCCCGCCCCGGCCCGCGAGATCGCCGGGGCCGCCACCGAGGCGGTCGCCGCCGCGCACGACCGGGACGCCGAGGCGTACGGGCCGGCGGTGGAGCGGCTGGCCGCCGCCGACCGGGCCGGCCTGGTGCTCGGCGGGGTGGTCCGGCTGCTGCTGGAGGAGACCCACCCGGACGGGCTGGCCGGGGACGATGTCCGCCAGGTGCTGGAGCGCTCTGTCCGGTCCGCCGCGCTCTGGTGGCCCGACGTCGACCCGCACGTGCTGCTGGTCCTGCTGGCGAGCGCCCTCGGGGTCTACGAACCGGGCGACGACGACACACCGCCCGACCCGGCCGCGATCGCCCGACACGCGCCGTTGCTCGTGGCCGACCTGCTGGCGGCCACCGGCCGGCCGCTGGCGGACTACCTGACCGCCGCGTTCGCCGAGGTGGCCCGCACCGAGTTGCACGACTGACCGCCGGAGAGCGGCCGCGTCGAGCCAGGCAGCCTGTCGCCGCGGCAGGGCATCCATCCAGCGGCGTGCAACAGTTCGCCCTCCTCGGGCGTCCCGAATTCGAGGAGGTGGCCATGGATGGTGCCGAACCGGCCTTCGAGGAGTTCGTCCGGGCACGGTGGATGTCGCTCGTGCGCTACGGGTATGTGCTCACCGGCAGCCCGCACGATGCCGCCGACCTGGCGCAGGAGGCGTTGGCGCGGTTGGGCTCCGCCTGGCCGCGGGTGGTCCGCCGGGACAACCCCGACGCGTACGTCCGCACCACCATGGCACGGCTGCACATCAGTTGGTGGCGGCGGCTACGCCGAGAGCACCTGATGCCCGACGTGCCGGACCGGCCGGTGGGTGATTCGGCGGTCGACCGGATCGACGCGGCCTCGGAGCTGTGGCCGGTACTGGCACGCCTGCCCCGCCGGCAGCGCGCGGTCCTGGTGCTGCGGTACTACGAGCACCGGACAGACGCCGAGATCGCGGTGCTGCTGAACGTCTCCCGCGGCACCGTCCGCAGCCAGGCCTCCCGGGCGCTGGAGAAGCTCCGGGCGCACACCACCCAGCACAGGGCAGCGACATCCGGGAGGCAGAAATGATCAGCGAGCTCGAGGAACACCTGACGCGTACCCTGGCCTCCGCAGCGGACGAGGCGCCGGTGCCCGCCTACGACCCGGTCGGCGCGGTGCGCGGGCGACAGCGCCGACGCCGGCACCGGCGGGCGGGCCTCGCCGCAGCCTGCGCCGTCGCGCTCGCGGCCGGGTCGGTGCTGGCCGGGGTACGTCTGGCCGCGCCGGAGCCCGACCACGGACCCGAGTACGTCTTTTCGCCGGACCGGATCCCCGACTTCGCCAACCTGCCCGAGCCGCAGAAGGTCTGGCCGGAGGCCGTCCATCGGCTGCCCGGCACACTTCCCGACGGATCCCGCTACGCCGTCATGGCCGTCCTCGGCGATGGCCGCTACCTGGTGGCGCGGGACCGGTTCGATGGCGAGGCGGGCCCGTCGGTTCTTGACGTCCGGTCCCGGACCGTGACGGTGCTGGCCACGTCGGCGGTGACTCAGGGTCTGGCGATGTCGCGGGTCCTCATGGCGCGGGAGGTGGACGGGCAGGCGGTCTGGTTTCTCGAAGGCTTCCGGAACAACCGCCACGTCCGGGAGGCATGGGTCGCACCCCTCGACGGCGGTCCGGCGCGTCGCCTGACGGACCTTCCCGACGGGTCGGCGCCCCGGTTCAGTGTCGCGGGGCACTCGATCATCTGGGAGCAGGAGGCGCCCGGAAGGTGGAAGCTGCCGGAGGGCCCACGGGTGTCGGTCCGCCGGGTCTCCTTGAGCGGTGGTCCGGCGGCCGATGTCCCGGACAGCCAGGGATTCGTTCCGGCGAACGCCGCGCCGTGGATCACGGACCAGCGGTTCGGCACGGGTCTGGACGCGAAGCCGTCGGGTGAACTGCGCAACGTGGTGACCGGTGAGCGGCTGCGGTGGAAGGCGGCCACCGACGTCCAGTTCGTGCAGTGCGGGCCCACCTGGTGCGCTGGCCGCGGCTCGGGGGACCGGATCGCATTGCAGGAGCTGGACGGCAGCAACCCCGTGCAGTTGCCCTACCGGGGGGAACTGTCCCCGAGCCACGGCGGGCGGCTGGCGATCGGTCAGCTGGAACTTCCGGCGGCGTGGTTGCACCTCATCTGGGACCGCACGACCGGCAAGGCGGCCGGGATCAGCGAGCCCCGACCGGCGGCCGCCTCACCGGGGTACGGCTGGAACAATCAGCTGGCGGACTTCGAGCCCGAGGTGCTGACCCTGCGCGCGACCGACGATCAACTCGTCGTGCTGGACCTCGGCGCGATCAAATGACGGCCCCGACGATCAGGGGCTCGCGGCGAGGAAGACGAACGCGGCGAGCAGCACCAGGTGCACCCCGCCCTGGAGCACCGTCGCCCGGCCCGGCACCACCGTGAGTACGCCGGTCACGGCGGTGAGCGCGAGCAGCGTCAGCTGGGTGCCGCCGAGACCGAGCAGCAGCGGCCCCTCCAGCCAGATCGACGCCAGCGCTATGGCCGGAATGGTGAGGCCGATGCTGGCCATCGCCGAGCCGAGGGCCAGGTTGAGGCTGATCTGGACCCGGTCCCGCCGGGCGGCCCGGGCCGCGGCGAGGGTCTCCGGCAGCAGCACCAGCAGGGCGATGACCACCCCGACGAACGCCTGCGGCAGCTTCGCCGCCGAGACGCCCGCCTCGATCGTCGGCGAGATTATCTTCGCGTTGCCGACCACCGCGACCAGGGCCACCAGCAGCAGCGCAAGGCTGGCCAGCGCGGTGCGGGCCGACGGCGGGTCGGCGTGCCCGTCCTGGTCGGCGTCGACGGCCAGGATGCTGCCCTCCTGGGTGACCGGGAGGAAGTAGTCGCGGTGCCGGCCGGTCTGCACCATCACGAAGAGGCCGTAGAGGGCGAGCGACGCCACCGCCGCGAAGGTGAGCTGCGCCGGGGAGAACTGCGGGCCCGGCCGGCCGATGGTGAAGGTGGGCACCACCAGGCTGAGGGTGGCGAGCGTGGCCACCGTGGCCAGCGCCCCACCGGTGCCCTCCGGGTTGAAGACCGCTATCCGGCGTCGCAGCGCGCCGATCAGCAGCGACAGGCCGAAGATCCCGTTGCAGGTGATCATCACGGCGGCGAAGACCGTGTCCCGGGCCAGCGCCTGGGTCTTGTCCCCGCCGCTGATCATGAGGGTGACGATCAGTCCGACCTCGATCACCGTGACCGCCACGGCGAGGAGCAGCGAGCCGAACGGCTCCCCCACCTTGTGCGCCACCACCTCCGCGTGGTGCACGGCGGCCAGCACCGCGCCGGCCAGCAGCGCGGCCACCACCACGATCAGCCCGCCGGGCAGGTGCCGTCCCCATGAGGCCGCGAGGACCAGGACCGCGATCGGGGGTACGAGGGTGGTCCAGTCGGTCAGGCGGGAACGGATCAGCGCAGGCATGCATCAACCTTGCCAGGAAAATTGATCATCCGCCCCTGCCCAGCCGGGTGGGCGAACCGCGCCCGCTACCCGTCGGCCCGGCCCGGGACCTGGGTGCTGTCATGATCAACGGTCACCCGCCGAGAAGCGCCCAGGGTTCGAGGGTCGACGCCGGGAACGAGTCAAGGCCCCTCCGTGGAGGGGCCTTGACTCGTTTACCTCTGGTCGGGGTGGCCGGATTTGAACCGACGACCTCTTCGTCCCGAACGAAGCGCGCTACCAAACTGCGCCACACCCCGAGGCGTGCCGACAAATAGTAGCCCACCCGCTCCGATGGTCAAACTCGGTACCCCCCACCTCCGGCACGGGTCGTTCAGCGGGAGATCAGGGTGAGCACGCTCGCCTCCGGCGGGCAGGCGAACCGCACCGGCGCGGTGGGGTGCGTACCGAGGCCGGCGGAGACGTGCAGCCAGGCGTCCGAGCCGGGCCAGCGGTGCAGCCCGCGGGCCATCGAGCGGGGCAGGCCGCAGTTGGTCACCAGCGCGCCGTAGCCGGGCACGCAGACCTGGCCGCCGTGGGTGTGCCCGGCGAGCAGCAGCCCGAAGCCGTCGGCGGCCATCCGGTCGAGCACGGCCGGCTCGGGGGAGTGGCTGAGGGCGATGGAGAGCGCGCTACTGGAGCTGACCGGGCCGGCCACCGCGTCGTAGTCGTCCCGCTCGACGTGCGGGTCGTCCACGCCGGCCAGCTCGATCTCCCGGCCGCCCGCCTTCAGGGTGGTCCGCGCGTTGTTGAGATCCACCCAGCCGGCCCCGGTGAACACGTCGCGCAGCTCCTCGTACGGCAGCGGCACGCCCTCGGTGTATTCCCGGTCGGGCAGGAAGTAGGTGAACGGGTTCTTCCAGACCGGCCCGGTGTAGTCGTTGGAGCCGAAGACGAAGGCGCCGGGCAGGTCGAGCAGCGGTTGCAGGGCCCGCAGCACGCCGGGTACGGCGTCGGGGTGCGCCATGTTGTCCCCGGTGACCACCACCAGGTCCGGGTCGAGGGCGGCCAGCGAGGCCACCCAGTCCTGCTTGCGCCGCTGGTTGGGCATCATGTGCAGGTCCGACAGGTGCAGCACCCGCAGCGGCTCGGCGTCCGTCGGAAGCACCGGTACGTCGTACCGGCGCAGGGTGAACAGGTGGCGCTCGACGAGGGACGCGTACGCCAGGGCGGCCGCGCCGGCGGCGACGGTCCCGGCGGCGAGCCGGAATAGTGTGCGCTTTCGCATGCCGTTCAGGGTAGTTTGACCGTCCATGAGCACGCTGAAGGATCGTCTCACCGCCGACATGCGCGCCGCCCTGAAGGCGCGCGACGAGCTGACCACCTCCACGCTGCGGATGGCCCTCGCCGCTGTGGGCAACGCCGAGGTCGCCGGCAAGGAAAAGCGCGAGCTCAGCGACGACGAGGTGCTCGCGGTGCTGACCAAGGAGGCGAAGAAGCGGCGCGAGGCCGCCACCGCCTTCGCCGACGCGGGCCGCACCGAGCAGGCCGGCAAGGAGACCGCCGAGGGCGAGGTGCTGGAGCGCTACCTGCCGAAGCAGCTCGCCGACGCCGAGCTGACCGAGCTGGTCGCGGGGGCGCTCGCCGCGGGCGGCTTCACCGGCAAGGCGCAGATGGGCCCGGCCATGAAGGCGGCCCAGGCCGCGGTGGCCGGCCGGGCCGAGGGCGGCCGCGTCGCCGCCGAGGTACGCCGGCAGCTCGGCCTCTGACCGGGGCGACACGACGAAGCGGGCGGGCACCCACCAGGGGTGCCCGCCCGCTCTGTCGTTGACCGGTCAGCCGCGCGGTCGCGGCCCCCGACCGTTGCCGTTCGGTGGCGGAACCACCGGGCCACCGGTGCCCGCGCCGCCGGGCTTCGGCTGGCCGGAGCTGACCTCGATCATCACCACGCCGCCCTTGATGGTGCGCCCGTCCGGGCTGGTGCCGGCGGCGGTGCCCGCCGGGCAGCTCGACGGGCTCGGGTTGGTGGCGACCACCGGATCGAAGCCGGCGCCGCGCAGCCGCGACTTGGCGGCGTCGATGGACTGGCACTTCACGTCGGGGATGGAGCGCTGGTCGCCCTCGATGATCTTCCCGCTCGGCGGGGTGAACTCGATCCGCTCCTTGCCCTTCATGGCGTCCCGCAGCGTCTCGTACACGGCCGGGTTGATGCCGTTCGGGACGTCGTGGCCCATCTTCTGGTTGGTCTGCGGCCAGTCCGGGTCGGCCATGATGCCGGCCACCGCGTACTGCTTGGTCATCGCGACCAGGGCCGAGGTCTTGTCCGAGTCGGTGGTGCCGGACTTGCCGGCGACCGGCGCCTTGACGATCCCGCGGACGTTGCCCGCGGTGGCGGTCTTGCACTTGGAGGTCGCGGAGCGGTCGCCCACCGGGCAACGGGCCGCGTCCACGGCGGCCCGGGCCACCTGGGTGCTGATCCGCTGTTCGCAGCGCGGGTTGGCGACGGCCAGCTTGTCGCCGTCCGGGCCACGGATCTCCTCGACCGGGATCGGCTCGCAGTATTTGCCGTCGGCGGCCAGGGTGGCGTACGCGTTGGCCAGCTCCAGCGGGGTGGTCTGCGAGACACCCAGGCTGAACGCGCCCCACTGGTGCGCGTCGGCGGCGAGCGTGGCGTCGTCCGGGGAGCGGAAGGTGATGCCGAGCTTCTCGGCGGCCTTCACCACGTTCTCGGCGCCGACCTGCTGTTGCAGGGGGATGAAGTAGGTGTTGACCGAGAAGCCGAACGCGCTCCACATGTTGTGCACGCCGGCCATCGACTTCGAGGCGTTCACCGGGCAGTAGAAGTGGGTGCCGGGGCAGGCGGCCTTCGAGCCCTGCTTGATGATGTATTCGGACTTGAACTGCGGCTGCGCGTTGATGGTGTAGCTGAGCGGGAGGCCCTTCTCCAGGGCCGCCACCAGGGTGAAGATCTTGAAGGTTGAGCCGGCCTGGTAGCCGTTGGCGCCGCCGCCGCCGGTGACCAGCGGGTTGACCGTGTTCGGGTAGGTGCCCCGGATGCCCTTCTTGGCCTTCTTCGGGTCGCTGGAGGTCTTGTTCTGCGGGTGCGCCCGATCGTCGAGCTTGTAGTTCCGGTTGACCGCGACGGCGCGGACCCGGCCGGTGCCCGGCTCGACCACCGCGACCATCCGGGCGGCCTTGCTGTTCACGCCCAGGTGGTTGCGGACCGCCCGGTCGGCGCCGTCCTGCGCCTGCACGTCGAGGGTGGTCTTGATGGTGTAGCCACCGCTCTTCAGCCGGCGCTCCCGGTCGTACGAGGTGGCGCCGAAGGTCTCCTGCTGCATCCACCAGCGGTAGAAGTAGTCGCAGAAGAAGCCCCAGCTCTGCTTGTTGGCCTGGACGCAGCCGTTCGGGGCGCGCTTGTCCTTGACCACCAGCTCGATCTTCTTGGCCTCGTCGGCCTGCTCCTTGGTGATCGCGCCGATCTGCACCATGTTGTCGATGACGTAGTCGCGCCGCCCGACCGCCTCCGGGTAGCCGGCCTTGGTGGTGGGGTCGAACGCGGTCGGCGCCTTCACCATGCCGGCCAGCAGCGCCGACTCCTGGATGTCGAGCTTGCTCGGCGGCTTGCCGAAGTAGGTCTGGCTGGCGGCGTAGATGCCGTACGCGCCGTTGCCGAAGGCGGCGATGTTCAGGTAGCGCTCCAGGATCTCGTCCTTGGAGAACTCCTTGTCGACCTGCAGGGCCAGCGACATCTCGCGCAGCTTGCGGGCGCTGGTGTCCTCGGTCGCGGCGACCACGTCGGCCGGGTGCGTGGCCGAGTAGGAGATGGCGAGCCGGACGTACTGCATGGTCAGGGTGGAGGCGCCCTGCCGAGAGTTGGCCCCGGAGCTGTTGTTGACGAACGCGCGGGCGACGCCGTTGAGGTCTACGCCGTTGTGCTTGTAGAAGTTGTGGTCCTCGGCCGCGATGATCGCCTTCTGCATGTACGTCGAGACGTCCTTGAGCTTGACGTCCCGGCGGTTCTCGTCGTACATCGTGGCCAGCGGGGTCTTGCCGTCCGAGGCCACCAGGTAGGTGATCTGCGGCGCGCGGGCCACCGTCAGTTCCTTCGGCAGCGCGCCGAAGGTCTCCGCCCCCGCCTTGGCGGCCAGTCCGGACATCGCCACTGCGGGGAAGGCCGCAGCTGCGACCACCACGCCGGCCAACAGGCCACAGATGAGCAGCGATGCGGCGTTGGTCAGCACATTGTGGTCACGTTTCCGCATCCAGGTCACCTCGACAGGGTACGCGAGTAGGGAACGAGGGGCGCGCGGGGAACTTTCCCCATTTCCAGTGCGCGCCGGCCTCGTTGTGCTAAACGCACGAACCCTGCCGGGTGGTTGCGTGGACCCGGCAGAAGTCTCCCCCGAATGGGGGAGCCGCGCAGCGTTTTCACGTACTCGGGCGGGGTAGACGGCGGGCGAAAGCCCGGGAAGCCGGGAGTGTCCGGAATGATGGATTTCGCCGACAACGTTGCGTAATCAGGCGACTACACAGCATGATGGTTGACGGCGACAGAGCCGCATTGTCGTCCGTGCCGCCCTGGGGAGGCGGGCCGGACGACCGGGGGGAGTTCGACGGCTGGTCGCGCGACGTCGGTAGGTACTGCAAGGGGGGACGTGTACAGATGGGCATGATCACTGACTGGCCGTCACTGGCGGCGTGTCAGAACGGTGACCCGGATGCGTTGTTCGTACAGGGCGCTGAACAGAACGTGGCGAAGCGGATCTGCCGGAGCTGCCCCGTGCGGTACGAGTGCCTGGCCGACGCGCTCGACAACCGGATCGAGTTCGGAGTGTGGGGTGGCATGACCGAACGCGAACGCCGGGCGTTGCTGCGCCGTCACCCGCAGGTGACCAGCTGGCGGAAGATGTTCGAGGCCGCCATGAAGAAGAACGCCAAGGAGAAGGCCGGCAAGGACAAGGTCCTGGTGACCACCGCGAACTGACCGCCGCGCCGTACCGGCCCGTCGGTCACCGTGCCTCACCGCCGGCTGATCGCCTCGCCGATCGTCCGCAGCCCGTCGACGTCGTGCACGTCGGCGGGCTGTGCCGTCACCGACACCGCCGGCACGGCCGGGAACGCCTCGGTGAACCGGGCCGCCACCCGCTGCTCGCGTACCGCCTGCTGGGCCAGCGCGGCGTGGGCCCGCAGCACCTCGACGGTCCCTTCGTGCCCGCCGGCGTGCTCCAGCCGGGCCGCGGCGGCCAGGCTGTCGGCCGCGCTCAGGTCCGGCACCGCCGGCCGGTGCACCCGGTTGAGCACCAGGCCGGCGAGCGGCATGTGCTCCTCGCGCAGCCGGCCCGCGAAGTAGGCGGCCTCCCGCACCGCATCCGGCTCGGGCGCCGCGACCAGCAGGAACGCCGTCTCCCGCGCCTGCAGGATCCGGTACGTCTGCTCGGCCCGCTGCCGGAAGCCGCCGAACATCGAGTCCAGCGCGGCGACGAAGCCGGAGAGGTCGGTGAGCAGCTGCGCCCCGATGATCTTCTGTACGGCCTTGGAGAACATCCCGAAGCCCGCCGTCACGAAGCTGAACATGCTCCGCCCCCCGGTCCGGGCCGGGGCGAGCAGCAGCCGCAGCATCCGCCCGTCGAGAAACCGGGAGAGCCGGGCCGGCGCGTCCAGGAAGTCCAGTGCCGAGCGGGACGGCGGGGTGTCCACCACGATCAGGTCCCACTCGCCCCGGGCGTGCAGCTGCCCCAGCTTCTCCATCGCCATGTATTCCTGGGTGCCGGCGAAGGTGGAGCTCATGGCCTGGTAGAAGGGGTTGGCGAAGATCTCCGCCGCCTTCGCCGGATCGGTGTGCTGGAGCACCACGTCGTCGAAGGTGCGCTTCATGTCGAGCATCATGGCGTGCAGCTCGCCGCCGCTTTCCTCGACGTCGATGCCCTTGACCTGGCGCGGGGTGTTGTCCAGCTCGGTCAGGCCGAGCGACTGGGCCAGCCGGCGGGCCGGGTCGATGGTGAGCACCACCGTGCGCCGGCCGTGCCGCTCGGCCGCCCGCAGCGCCAACGCGGCCGCCGTGGTCGTCTTGCCCACTCCGCCCGCCCCGCAGCACACCACGATCCGGACGCCGGGATCGGCGAGGATCTGGTCGACGTCCAGCGGTGGCGCCGCGTCTTCGGAAGGCACCAATCGAGCGTATCGGTCTTCCGGGCGTCTCTGCTCCGTGCCGGCCGCAGTGTGAGTCAATCCGCCCGGACGAGCGTCTCGGCCAGCGTCTCCAGGCCGGCCCGGTCGACCCCCTCGGGGAGCAGCGGCAGCTCGGTCAGCGGCAGCCCCAGCTCCACCAGGTCGGCCCGGAGCGAGTCCTCCAGCTCCCGGCGTACCTGCTGGTCCCGCGCCTCGCCAGCGAGGGCGGCGACGGTCCGCGCGTCGGTCGGCAGGTCGGCGGCCGCCAGCCCCCGCTTCAGCTCGGCGGAGGTCACCGCGCGGCCGGTCGGCACCGGGGGCCGGGCGCCGTTGACGATCACCCGGCCGATCGGGAAACCCAACTGGGTCAGCTCGGCGATCGCGTCGACCGTCTCCTGGACCGGCATCTCCTCCAGCAGCGTCACCACGTGCACCGCCGCCATGGGCGAGCGGAGCAGTGCGGCGACCCCGTCGCTCTGGGTCTTGATCGGGCCGACCTTGGCCAGCCGGGCGGTCTCCGCGGTGACGTTGAGGAAGCGGCCGATCCGCCCGGTCGGCGGCGCGTCCAGCACCACCGCGTCGTACACCCGGCGCTGGCCGCTGGTGCGCGTGGTCGCCTCCTTCACCTTTCCGGTGAGCAGCACGTCCCGCAGGCCAGGGGCGATGGTGGTGGCGAAGTCGATGGCGCCGAGCTTGCGCAGCGCCCGGCCGGCCGCGCCCAGCTTGTAGAACATGTCCAGGTATTCGAGGAGCGCCTCCTCGGCGTCCACCGCCAGGGCCCGCACCTCGCCGCCGCCCCGGGCTTCGGTCAGGTGCCGTTCTTCGTAGGGCAGCGGGTCGGTGCCGAAGAGCTGGGCGATGCCCTGCCGCCCCTCCACCTCGACCAGCAGGGTGCGCCGGCCGCCGGCGGCCAGCCCGAGGGCCAGCGCCGCGGCCACGCTGGTCTTGCCGGTGCCGCCCTTTCCGGTCACCACGTGCAGGCGGGCCGGCCATGCGGTGCCGGCGCGTTCGGCCGGCTGCTCAGCTGGTGCCACCTGTCGAGCTTAGAACCCGTCCGGGACGGGCGGCGGAGCCCCGCCGGACCATCCCGCTCGGGCTCCCGTCCAGCCGCCCGGCTCAGCCGACCTCGCAGACCCACCAACCCGTCTTCTGCACCACGGTGAAGCGCAGCTCCTGGTCGGCCACCTTCTCGTCGGAGGTGGTCATGGTGACCTTGGTGGTGACCGTGGCCCGGTCGCCGGTCCGGTTGTCCACCTTCGGGGTGGTCCAGCGGAACCGGGGATTCTGGTACTGCGCGGCGTACTTCTGCACCTCGGCGACCTTGGCGGCGATCTTCTTGTCGTCCCGCGCCGTGGAGCAGACGAAGGTGGCCGCCTTCCGGGCGTCCCGGTCCTGATAGACGGCGGTGAGGAAACCGTCCACCGCGACCGCCGGCTCCTTCGCGCCCTGCCCCTCGTCGGCATTGCGCAGGGTCAGGAACGCGGCCGTGCCGCCACCGCCGCAGAGCAGGATCGCCGCGGCCAGCACGATCGAGGTGATCAGCAGCCCGCGTCGCTTCTTCGGGGGCACCGGACCCGGCTGTGGCGGGTAGCCGGGCGCCGGTGCGGGGAACCCGCCGGGGGGCGGTGCGGGAAATGGCCCGGGGGCCGGTGCGGGCGGCGGCGCGGGGAACGGCCCGGGGGGCGGCGCGGGGAACGGCCCGGGGGCCGGTGCGACGCCGGGCGGCTCCTGGTGGGACGGGCCGCCGGGCGAACCGGCGGCGCCACCGATGGGCGGTTGGGTCATGTCTTCCCCCGGGGTGCGGCGCCGTCGCCACCCCAGGCGACGGACAGTGGTCGAGCGTCGAGGGCGAGCACGGGTCGCCCGTCCAGACCGGAAGGGTAGCGGTCGGTGCGCGACTTGCCAGCCCCGCGTATGTGGCCGGCCCGCTGAGCGGGTCGGACGAAAGCACGCCGTCGCATTCCTGCCCACAGATGTGTCGCATATGTGACTGGATGTGATCGCGTCTGCGCGTCCCGTTGCTGGGACTGACGGCACGTCCTACGTTCGTCGCGACGCGGGGCCGGTGCGGTGGGTCCGAGCCGGACGGTGGTGACGGTGAGCAGCTACGACGCCCGGAGGAAGCGCATGCGCGACGCGGAGAACACCCCTCGAGCCCACTTCTCCCCCGGTGACCGGGCGGGGCGGCCCGGTGACGCCGAGGCCGGCCCGGGGGCGCCGTTCAACGAGCGGTGGTATCGCCAGCCGGCCGAGGCGCTCCGCACGCTGGTCCTGGCGGGTGACCGAGCTCGGGACGAGGAGGAGCCCGGGTACGTCATCCACCTGCCCGTCCGGGTCGCCGACCTGACGGCCGCCACCGCGCTGGCCGGCACCGTGGCCACCTCGCTCGGCTTCCTCAGCGAACTGGACGCCGGCGAGACGACGGTCTCCACGGCGGACGACCAGAACAACCGGCATCGCGTCTTCTGCGACCTGCTGCTGCCCGACCGCTCCCGCTGCCCCCAGCCCTACGAGCACGAGGGCCCGTGCGGCGAGCCGCCCACGGCGCCGGGGCAGCGTTCGGCGTCCCACTGGTAACGGCGGACCGTAGGCTGTGCCTGACCGAAGTCCAAGCCAGGCGAGGGAGCCTTTACCCGATGCAGAAGTGGGAATACGCCACGGTCCCGCTGCTGGTCCACGCGACCAAGCAGATCCTCGACAACTGGGGCGAGGACGGCTGGGAGTTGGTTTCCGTGGTCCCCGGCCCGAACCCCGAGCAGCTCGTCGCCTACCTCAAGCGGCCGAAGGCGTGACCGGCATGAGTGAGCGTAGCGAGCGAATCATCGGGCTCAGCGCGAAGTCAGCTCATGGCGACGCCGAGCGGAACGAGGTGGCGGCATGAGCAACGGACCGCACGCGAAGCTCGCGGAACTCGGCCTGAGCCTGCCCGAGGTGGTGCCCCCGGTGGCCAGCTACGTGCCGGCCGTCCAGTCCGGGCAGCACGTCTACGTCTCCGGTCAGCTGCCGATGGCGGAGGGCAAGCTGCTCGCCACCGGCAAGGTCGGCAACGGCGTCTCCGCCGAGCAGGCGAAGGACCTGGCGCAGCGGTGCGCCCTCAACGCCATCGCCGCGATCGACGGGCTGGTCGGCCTGGAGAACGTGGTCAAGATCGTGAAGCTGACCGGCTTCGTGGCCAGCGCACCGGGCTTCACCGGCCAGCCGGGCGTGATCAACGGCGCCTCCGACCTGTTCCTCGCGGTCTTCGGCGAGGCCGGCCGGCACGCCCGCAGCGCGGTCGGCGTCGCCGAGCTGCCGCTCGACGCCCCCGTCGAGGTCGAGGTCATCGTCGAGGTCGGCTGAGCCGCCACTCACGCCCGGTCCCCGCGATCTTGCTGGTTCCGGCCCAGCGAAAGCCGTGAACGACCACAAATCACAGGCCAGAGCTGCAAGATCGCGGGGAGTGGCGAGCGGGGTCGTACGATCGCTGCCATGGGCGGGCATGTGACCGGGGCGGCAGGGGCGCTCGCGGACGAGCTGCCGGGTTGGGTGACGCTGCTGCGCGCCCCGAACCCGGGGCCGATGACGCTCGACGGCACCAACACCTGGGTGCTGCGCGCCCCCGGCGCCGAGCACGCGGTCGTCGTCGACCCGGGGCCGGCCGACGAGGGGCACCTGGCCGCGATCGCGGCGCACGGGCCGGTCGGGTCCGTGCTGATCACCCACGGGCACGCCGACCACACCGAGGGCTCGGCCCGGCTGCACGAGCTGCTCGGCGGCACGCCCGTCCGCGCCGCCGACCCGGCGCACACCATCGGCGGCGAGCCGCTGACCGGGCCCGTCGACGGCTCGGGTCTGGAGATCCGCCTGCTCACCACGCCGGGGCACACTGCGGACTCGGTCTGCCTTCTGGCCGCGTACGGCGACGAGCGGGTGGTGCTCACCGGCGACACCATCCTGGGCCGGGGCACCACCGTGGTCGCCCACCCGGACGGCCACCTCGGGGACTACCTGTCGAGCCTGGAACTGCTCTCCACGTACCGGGGGATCCCGGCGCTGCCCGGGCACGGCCCGGCGCTGGCCGACTGCGGCGCGGCGGCCGAGTTCTACCTCGCCCACCGCCGGGCCCGGCTCGACCAGGTCCGCGCCGCGGTCGCCGCGGGCGCGACCACCGCACCCGAGGTGGTCGCCAAGGTGTACGCCGACGTCGACCGGTCGCTCTGGTGGGCGGCCGAGTGGTCGGTTCGCGCGCAGCTGGAATACCTCGGAGTGGAGCAGCCGTGACCTGCCCGGTGTGCGGAACCGTCGCCGTACCCGGCGCGCGGTTCTGCCACAACTGCGGATCCGCACTGCCGGCCGCCGCGATGCTGCCCGCCGCCGAGCGGCGGGTGGTCACCGTGCTCTTCGGGGACCTCTCCGACTTCACCTCCTGGTCGGAGGACCTCGACCCGGAACGGGTCGGCGCGGTCACCGACCGGGTCCTCGCCGCCCTCGCCGGCGCGGTCAAGACCTTCGGCGGGCACGTCGACAAGCTCACCGGCGACGGCATCATGGCGGTCTTCGGCGCGCCCGTGGCGCACGAGGACGACGCCGAGCGGGCCGTCCGGGCGGCGCTCTCCATGCAGCGGGCCGTCCGCCGGGTGCTCGACGACGAGCGGGGCGGCGGCGCGCCGCTCGGCCTGCGGGTCGGGCTGAACACCGGCGACGTGATCGCCGGCATCCAGGCGGCCATCGAATACACCGTCATCGGCGACACGGTGAACACCGCCGCCCGGCTGGCCGACGCTGCCGCGGTCGGCGCGGTCTACGCCGGCGCGCGGACCGCCGCCGCCACCCGGCACGTCGCCTCCTGGCGGGCACTGCGCCCGCTGCGGCTCAAGGGCAAGCGCGAGCCGGTCGAGGCGTACGAGCTGCTGGGTCTCCTGGACGCGCCGGGCACCCGGTCCGGCCTCGGCGACGAGGCGCCCTTCGTGGGCCGGGAGACCGAGATCGGCCGGGTCGCCGGCCGGCTCGCCGAGGTGATCGACCGGGGCGAGCCCCGGGTGCTGCTGATGACCGCCGAGGCGGGGATCGGCAAGTCCCGGTTCGCCGCCGAGGTGGAACGCCTCGCCGCGGGCTACGACGTGGGCGCCGGCCGGTACGCCGCGCACACCGGCGCGCGGGTGCTCTCCGTACGCTGCGCCGCGTTCGGCGAGCGGCGCCGCCTCGCCCCGCTGGCCGACCTGGTCCGGGCTGCGGTCGGGCTGCCCAACGACGCCGCCACCGCGCTCACCCGCCCGGCCGTGGAGGAGCGGCTGCGCCGGCTCGGCCAGCGGCTCGGCCGGCTCCCCGGTGACCTGCCCCCGCTCGCCGTCGACCAACTCCTCGCGCTGCTCGGGTACGCCGAACTCCCGCCCGTGCCCGGGAACGGCGAGTGGAACGCGGCCGCCCCGCCGCCGGACGCCGAGGCGGTGCCGAACGCGGTCGCCGGGCTGCTCAGCGCGCTCGCCGTCGAGGCGCCGCTGGTGGTCGTCGTGGACGACCTGCACGACGCGACCGCCGAGACGATCAACGTGCTCGGGTTGACCCTCAACCGGCTCAGCGGCCCGGTGCTGACGTTGCTGCTCGGCCGGCCCGAGCTGGTGCGTACCGCCGGCGCGCTGACCCGGGTCGCGGACGCCGAGGTGCACGCGCTGCCCCCGCTGCGCGGCGCCGACGCGGCCCGGCTGCTCACCAGCTACCTGAGCGGCGGCAAGCTGCCGCAGGTTGACAGCGACCGGCTGCTCGCCACCGCCCAGGGCAACCCGTTCTACCTGGCCGAGCTGGTCACGCTGCTGATGGAGCGGGGCGCCCTGACCGCGGGCGCGGACCGGGACATCCCCGGTGGCTGGCGGCTGGCACCCGGCTCGCTGGGCAGCCGGCTGCTCTCCCGCGACCTGGCCGCCGTGCTCGCCGCGCGGATCGACGCGCTGCCGGTGGACGCCCGCTCGGTGCTGCGCGACGCGGCGGTGGTCGGCGACACTGTGCCCGCCGGCGCCCTGGAGGCACTCCGCGAGCAGCGCACCGGCCGGGACGGCCGGCCGGCGGCGGTGGTCGCGGTGGAGCTGGAGCGGGCCGTGGACGAGCTGCTGCAGCGCCGCATGCTGCACCGCACCCGCACCGGTTTCGCGTTCGCCACGCCGCTGATGCGCGAGGCCGCGTACGCCGGGGTGAGCAAGGCGGAGCTGGCCGAGCGGCACGCAGCGCTGGCCCGCTGGGCCGCCCCGGAGAGCGCCGACGGCGTCGCCCTGCCCGGCGGGTTCACCGAGGCCGACCGGGACGACTTCGTGGCCGAGCACGTGGAGCGGGCCGCCGCGCTCGCCGACGCGGTGAAGCTGCGCCCGGACGCGCCGGCCCGCGCGGTGGCCCCGCTGGGCGTCGCCGCGCTCGGCCGGGCCGCCCGCCGCGCACTGCGTTCCGGGGAGCCGGCCCTGGCCGTCGAGTACGCCGAGCGCGCCGCCGAGCTGGCCCGGGACGGGGTGCCGCCGGCCGACCAGGTCGTGCACGCCCGGGCGCTGCTCCAGGTCGGCCGCCCGCACGACGCGCTCGCCTCCGCCGAGAAGATCGCCGCCAACGCCGGCGACGCGGCCACCCGGGCCGCCGCCCTGCTGCTCGCCGGGCAGGCCCACCAGACCCTCGGCGACCAGGCCCGGACGGAAGCCTGCTGGCAGGAGGCGTTGCAGGTGGCCACGGCGGCCGGGCTGCCGACGATGCGCGCCTCGGCGATGCGCCGGCTCGGCATGGCCGACTTCGTCGCCGGCCGGCTCGGCCAGGCGAGCAGCCGGCTGGCCGCCTCCTACCAGGTCAGCCTCGCCGCGAAGGACCCGCGCGGGCAGGCCTGGTCGTTGCAGAACCTGGCCTGGGTGACCACCACCCGGGGCGACTTCGCCGGCACCGACGCGGTGCTCGGCCGGGCCGCCCGGCTCTTCGCCGAGCTGAAGGACCCGTACGGCCGGGCCTGGCTGCGCGGCACCACGGCGTTCGCCCGGCTGCTCGCCGGCCGGCTCCGGGAGGCGTGCCGGATGGCGCAGGTCTTCCTCCCCTTCGGCGAGCGGGTCGGCGAGGCGTGGGCGGTCGGGACGCTGCGCGCCGTCGAGGCGTACGCCACCGCCGAACTGGGCGAGCTGGCCGAGGCGGACCGGGCGGCGCGGCGCGCGTACCGGGACTTCGCCGAGGTCGGCGACGACTGGGGGCAGGGCTTCGCCCTGGTGGTACGCGGGGTGGTGGCGCGCGGGCTGGGCGAGCCGGAGCACGCGGCCGACCTGCTCAGCGACGCCCTCGCGTACGCCGGCCGGACGTCGCATCCGCTGCTCACCGGGATGGCCGGCACGCTGCGCGGGTTCGTGGCGCTGGATCTGGGTGACTGGGAGACCGCCGAGCAGGCCGCCCGGTCGGTGCTCACCACGGTGGAGCCGCACAACCCGCAGGCCCCCGCCCAGGTGGCGCCCCGGGTGTTGCTCGCCCTGGCCCGGCTCGCCGACGACGACCCGGCGACCGCGGTGGGGCTGCTCGCCCCGGTCGCCACCGCCGCCGCCCACACCCCGTCGCTGCTCTTCTCCCGCCGCCAGACCATGGCCCGGTACGCCTCCGCGCTGCTCGCCCACGGCCAGCCCGTGCAGGCGCTGGACTGGGCGCAGCGGGCGGTCGCCGCTCCGGCCGAGGACGTCCGCAGCCAGGTGATCGGGGCCTGCGTGCTGGCCGAGACGCTGGCCGCCTGCGACCGCCCGGCCGAGGCGCTGGCCAGCGCCGAGGAGGCGGTCCGCCTGGCCTACGCCACCGAGCAGCGCAGCGAGCGGGCGTACGCCGACGCCCTCCGCGCCCGCCTCGCCGACCCCCTCACCTGACCCGCCCGCAGCGCCCCAGAATCCGTACGGATTCCCGGAATGCGTGGCCATTTCGCGGCCGGAGGCCGCACCCTTCCGTGAATCTGCGACCGCGAACGTGGGGGAGTGGGCAGGTTTGGCGGTTTCGGGGATGTGTCCGGCGGGGAGTGGCGGCTAGCCTCGATGGCCGAGGAGGCCGTCCAAGTCGGCGGTCGCGGGTGGGGAGGACTCATGGGGCTGCCGCGCTCGGGCGCCGGCTGGACGATCGCGGTCTTCGGCGTGCTGGCGCTGCTCCTCGGCGCGCTCGGGCTGATCTGGCCGGAGGCGCAGCTGCGGATGCTCGGCTTCGAGGTGCCGGCCGAGCGGGCTCCCGGTGACTACACCGGCACGTTCCTCACCGCGTCCTCGATGGCCTCGTTCAACATGGGGGTCTACTACCTGCTCGCCGTCGCCACCGAGTGGCGGCCGTTCTACCGGTTCACCGTCTGGTTCCGGCTGGTCACGTTCACCGTCTTCGCCATCGCCGTGCTCTCGGACGTCGCCCCGGACCGGTTCTTCGGGGTGGCCGCCTGGGAGGGGCTGGGCGCGGTCGCGACCGCGGTCGGCCTCCGGTGGGACGCCCGCCGGGCGGCCGCCGTAAGTGGCCCGGGCGACGACGCCGCCGGCTCCGGCCCCGTGCCGGCGGCCGACGCGGTGCACTGAGCGACCCGACCGGTTGGGTATTTTCGAGCCGTGACCGAGACCCCGCCCGGCGCCCTGCGGCTGCCCATCGTGCCCGGTCTGACCGATCTGGAGGTATTTGCCCGGGGTGGCTACGCCACCGTCTACCGGGCTACCCAGATCTCCGTGGGTCGCGAGGTCGCGGTCAAGGTGGAGAACCGCACGCTGGACAGCGAGCGGGACCAGGCGCGCTTCCTGCGCGAGGCGCGGGCCGCCGGCAAGATGTCGTCCCATCCGCACGTCGTCGACCTCTTCGACGTCGGGGTCACCGTCGACCAGCACCCGTACCTGATCATGGAGCTCTGCGACGGGTCGTACGCGGAGCGGATGCGCACCTCGCCGCTGGGTGCGGTCGAGGCGCGGGACCTGGGCGTCAAGATCGCCGACGCCCTCGCCCACTCGCACGCGGCCGGGGTGCTGCACCGGGACGTCAAGCCGGCCAACATCCTCTATTCGCACTTCAACCCGGCCGTGCTGGCCGACTTCGGGCTGGCGGTGCTGGCCGAGGTCCGGGACGCCTCGGTCACCCTGGAGGTGCTCACCCCGGCGTACGCGCCGCCGGAGATGTTCAACCACAGCCCGCCGACGCCGGCGGTCGACGTGTACGCGCTCTGCGCCACCCTCTACGCGGTGATGCACGGCCGGCCGCCGCGCTGGCTGTCCGAGCGCAACCCGAGCCTGGTCACCGTGCTGGAGATGTTCCACCAGCCGATCCCCGGCCTGCCCGGGATCCCCGACGAGTTGATCGACGTGCTGCGGCTCGGCATGTCCAACGATCCGGGCGAGCGTCCGTCCGCTGTGGAACTGGGCGCGATGCTCGCCGCGCTCCCGCTGGATCCGGGGGCCGCCCCGGTGAGCGGGGCGCCGATCTCCGCGTTCCCGGTCAGCGGTTCCCGCGCCGGTGGGCCGTACCCGGTGGGCCGGGCCGGCGGGCCGAGCCCGCGCCCGCCGGCGGACGACGCCCACCCGACCGTGCCCACGCCCGGCCGGCGGTGGCGGCGCCGCTGGTTCCTCGGCGGGGCGGGGGTCCTCGCGCTCGCCGCCTCGGCCGGCGCGGGGGCGTGGCTGGCCGGCGGTCCGCCCGTCCCGGTGGCGTCGCCCACGCCGGTGGCCAGCGGGATCGCTGTCGGCCAGGTGCGGCCGGGCTGTGCGGCCGAGGGGATACGCCTGCCCTCGGGCGCCCGCTGTGCCGCCGAACTGGAGTGTTTCGGCCCGGTACGGCTGCGCCGCGACCGGGCCGAGGCGGACCGGGTGTCGTGCGACGGTCAGCACACCTGGGAGACGTACGCCGAGGGTGACCTGCCGGCGACCCTGGCCGGGGCGGGCCACGGCGCGGTCGCCGCCGACCCCGCCGTCCGGCAGGTCTGCAACGTCAGCACCTTCCGCCTGGTCAGTGGCCTCAAGCAGGCGGCCGGGTGGAACCTGGAGGTGCTGCCGCCGTCGGACGGCGGCCGCACCTACCGTTGCCTGGCGGGGCAGGGCGTGAACGCGCTCGCCGTGCCGACGCTCACCGGTCGCTGAGCCCGTTCACCGTCCGGTGTTCCCGGACCGCCCGCGGATCGAGCGCCTCCAGCGTGTCCGCGTCCACCGCGTACCCGTCCGCCGTCCGGTGTTCGCGGACGGCTCGGACGGCCCGCGGGTCCAGCGCCTCCAGCGTGTCGGCGTCCACTCCGTACCCGCCGGGCACCGGCCACTCCTCGCTCGGCGTGTCGCCGCGGGGCTGCCGTGGGGCCTGCCGCGCGGCGGTCACCGTCACGCCGGCGACCATCCCGAGCAGGACGCAGACCAGGGCCAGGATCACCGACAGGATGCCCGCGGGGCGCCACACCACCAGCGTCACCAACGCCGCCACCGTCGCCAGCGACGCGACGACGGCCTTCACCCGCGCATCGGGCTTCGGGAACGAACTCACCCGACAAGCATGGCCCAGGCCGGCCACCTGTCAACCGCCGGACCGGGTCGGGCGCGTCGTCGGGGCGTCCGGTGGAGACCACGGTGGACGGATGGTGAGGGGCGAGGAATCCGCGCGCGGCGGGCCCGAAAAAGCGTCGATCAAGAAAATTTCGTTACATCAATCGGCAATTTGTCGGTTTGGCGCGTGTTTGACGGGCGGCCTTCGTTGGCGGTGATCCCTAGAGTGGCGGGGGTCGAGGTCTCCTTGACAGATCCCGTCTCCCACCGGAAGGCAGCCACATGCCACGTGCAATCCGGTCCCTGCTCGCAACCGGGGCCGCCGGCATCGTCCTAGCCGGATCGGCGGTCGCGCCCACTGCGGCCGCCACGCCGCAGCCCCCCGCGTCCGATCGGACCAGCGCCGTCGAGGCCCGCCGGGTCGACCGCGTGCCGACGCCGAAGCTCGGCTGGTACGCCTGCTACGGCTACGCCGAGTGCGCCACCGTCCGCCTGCCGCTGGACTACGACAACCCGAAGGGTGCCACCACCGAGATCGCGGTGCTGCGGGTCAAGGCCCGCGACCAGAAGCACAAGATCGGCAGCCTCTTCCTCAACCCGGGTGGCCCGGGCGGCTCCGGCACCAGCATCGCGCTCGCCGCGCCGTACTTCCTCGGCGACGACCTGCTCGACCGCTTCGACGTCGTCGGCGTCGATCCGCGCGGCGTCGCCAACAGCGACAACGTCAGGTGCTTCCGCTCGGTCAAGGACCAGATGAAGGCGGGCGCCGGGTTGAACGTCGCCTTCCCGTGGACGAAGGCCGAGGAGAAGGCCTACATCGCCTCGTCCAAGGCGGTCGGCACGGCCTGCTCGACCACCGGCAAGCCGCTGACCGGCGCGGCCTCCACCGCCGAGGTGGCCCGCGACATGGACGTGCTGCGCCGCGCGGTCGGCGACAAGAAGCTCACCTACCTGGGCTTCAGCTACGGCACGGCGTTGGGCCAGTACTACGCCAACATGTTCCCGGACCGGGTCCGCGCCCTCGTCGTCGACGGGGTGCTCAACCCGAACGCCTGGGTCGGCCAGGGCAAGGCGCGCGACCAGCTCCAGGAGACCCGGCTGCGCAGCGCCGACGGCGCGTACCACGCGCTGCACGAGATCCTGGTCCGCTGCGCGAAGGCCGGCGCCGAGAAGTGCGAGCTGGCCGCCGCCGGCGACCCGGTCGCCGCGTACGAGACGGTGGCGCAGCGGCTGCGCAAGAAGCCGCTGGTGATCGACGACCCGGACGGCGGCCCGTTCACCATCGGCTACGCCGACTTCGTCGGTGCCAGCCTCAGCGCGCTCTACAGCCCGTACGGCTGGCAGGACATCGTCGGCCTCACCAGCGAGCCAGCGAGCTGCTGGTGCTGACCGACCCGGCGTCGGCGTCGGCGGCCCGCCGGTCGCAGGCGCAGACCGCGGTGGTCGAGCGCGCCGCGCAGGCCCGGAAGCAGCGCGGGTACGACTTCCCGTACGACAACGGGCTGGAGACGTTCCTGACGGTCGACTGCACCGACGCGTACCACCCGAAGAGCGCCGACGCCTGGCCGGCGCTGGCCGCCAAGGAGGACAAGCGGGCCCCGTACTTCGGCCGGGCCTGGGCCTGGGCCACCTCGCCCTGCGCCCGCAACACCTGGACGGTGCGGGACGAGGACGCCTACACCGGCCCGTTCAACCGGCGCACCAGCGCCCCGGTGCTGGTGGTTGGCAACTACTGGGACCCGGCGACCAACTACCAGGGTGCGGTCAGCTCGGCGGCGCTGCTGCCGAACAGCCGCCTGCTCAGCAGCGACAGCTGGGGCCACACCGCGTACGGCACCTCGGCCTGTGTGACGGGGGCCGTCGACGCGTACCTGCTGAAGGGGACGCTGCCGGCGAAGGGCAAGGTCTGCACCGGTGACGACCAGCCGTTCGTGGACGCTCCGGAGGCGCCGGACGCGCGGGCGACCGCGGCGAAGAGCGACCTCGCCCGGGCGGGTGCGCCGGGTAGGGGTGAGCCGAAGCGGCTCCCGCCGGTGGTCGCGCCGCTGCCGGTGGTCGGCACGCTGACCGTCCGCTGACGGACCCCCGGAGTACGGCGGGCGATCGGGCGCCCGCCGTACTCCGGGCCGTGGGCATTTGCGCGTCCGGCTGAAAGGATGACGCGATGTCGTCGCTCGCGATACCCCAGGTGACCTGTCTCAGTGGGCATCCGCGCGGGACGGGCGAGACATCAGGGCTCACCGCGGTCGTCGACCGCTCCGGCATCCGGCTGCGCCAACGGATCCGTCGGTTCCTGGCCGTCGCCTGGCCCGCATTGCGCGGGCTGGACGTCCGGACCCCCGGCCACTTCACGGCGTTGACTCACCTCCGCCTGGTGGCCGGCGCTGGTTCGCTCCTGGACCTGCACCTCGACCACGGGGTGTGCCGGTTGTACGTCGACGGCGTCCCGGCCGGGGAACTGCGGGCGCGGCTCGCGTCGTGGGTGGCGGACGAGGCAGAGCCGCCCGAGCCCCTACCCGCCAGGCCACCGCCGCCCCCGCGCGCGGCGGACGGTCCGCTCGACGTGGTCCGGGCGTCCCTCGACCTCTGGCGTGCGGCCGGACTGGGCCGGGAGGCGGTCCGCGACCGCGGCACGCTGGCATACCGGCTGAGCCTCGCCGAGGACCATCGCCGATGTGGACGGTTCAGCGAGGCCATCGCCCTGCTCGAACCCCTCGCCGCCGGGGCGGCGCAGGCGTTCGGCGCGGTCGACGCGGACACGCTGAAGGTCCGCAACGCGCTCGGTCAGGCCTACTTCGAAGCCGGGCTTGTTGACGACGGGCTGGACGTGCTGCGGGAGGTCGTGCCCGCAGCCGAGCAGCTGCACGGCAGCGACAGCGAACTGACCCTCGTCGTCCGGAACAACCTGGCGGTGGGTTACCAGCACGCCGGCCAGTACGCGCAGGCCATCGAGCTGCACACAGAGAACATCCGGCACAGCGAGCGGAGCCTCGGGCGGGACAGCCTCGGCACCATTGGCCGGCGCAACAATCTGGCCGCCACCCTCGCACTGGCCGGCTACCGGAAACGGGCGATCGACCTGTACTGGACGGTGCTCGACTCGGTGCAGGAGATCGCCGGCGACCACACCCTGGCGGTCAACGCGCGGCAGAACCTGGCCATCCTGCACAACCCGTCCTGGAAGCCGTGACGGCCCGAGGGCCGCAGGTCAGGGGCGGGGCGGCGACGGCTCGGCGGATCTGGCCCGGCGGGCGTGGGGAACGATGCCGTCCTTGCGGACGATCGCGGTGAGCTGTTCGCCGACTTTCCGGGTGAGGCGGTCCGGACACGACAGTCCGAGCTGGATCGCCAGCTCCCGGCCGTGCAGGTCCACGGCGGCTTCGACCAGGTCGGCGTACACGCTCACGGCGAGGCGGGCGTGGTATCGGGCGGTGAGCAGGGTCACCAGGCCGATGACCAGGGCCGGCCACCAGAACGCCCCGAGGGCGGCGTACAGGAGGCCCCAGCCGGCCAGCCGGGCCGCCGACGCGCACCGGTCCTGCACCGCGGTCAGTTCGCCGCGCACCTCGGCCGGGAGGAGCAGCCACAGTCGCGGCCACCCGGCCGCGAGGTCGATCCCGTAGCTTCGGTGCACCCGCACGTCGGCCGCGTGCAGCCGGTCCCCGACCCAGGTGGGTCGCGCCGGCTCCACGAGGCAGACCGCCGTGCGGCGGGCGATGGCCCGGCGGGCCCGATCGCGCAGCGTGGGGTCGGCGGTGTCCGCGAGGAGCGCCCGCTCGGCCGTAACCACCTCGGCGTCCGCCCGCTCCCACCGGCGGCGGCGCCGGTCAGCGAGCCGGCGCAGCACCGGCATGGATCCGGTCAGGCTCCACGTCCACGAGACGAAGACGCCCACCGACTGCGCGGTGAGCCCGGCCGCCGCCGCACCGAGCAGGAACGCGGCCGTGGTGATCAGCAGGGGCACGCCGCGCCCATCGGACAGCCCGGCCAACCGGACCGTCAGGACCCGGAGATCCACGGCGTGCCGGTGGCCGAGGGCGTGGGCCAGGACCACCGCGGCGGCGAACAGCGCCCCCGGCAGCAACAGCGCCACAGTCCACCGGGTCACCAGCTGCTTGCCCAGCTCGGCCAGGAACGCGTTCACAAGGTGGTCCGGCTCTCCACGAACGGCGTGCCGGTCAGCTCGCACACCGGCCGGTCGCCGTCGCCGACCGGGACCTTCCGAGGGCACGGCCCCGGACTCGGGCAGCCCCAGGCGAGGACCGCCGGGTGGCCGCCTCCGCCGAGCCACGGCTCGAACCCGCGTACGCCGGTGGTGAGCCCGTCGATGCCGTTACGCGCGAACGCCCCGTCGAGCCGGTCGAGGTCCTCCTCCAGTTGCCGGTCCAGGCGGCCCTGGCCGACCGCGTCGACGATCCGGTCGAGCACCTCGGCCACGCCGTACCGCCCGGCATGCTCGCGCAACTGCCCGCCGGCCTGTCGGCACAGCCGACCGATGCGCTCCGCAACGAGTTCCAAGGCCGCTCCCCGTACCCCGGTTGGGTGCTTCCGCTGCCACAGTAACGATCGCGGGGCGTCAGCACACCATTCCCGGACGGGAGCGTGTTGCCGCTTCCATCGAGCGGTCCGCAGCGGGCAGGATCGTTGCGGGACAAGGAGATCGCCGGCCGACACCAGCGACGGGGAATCGAGCAGCGATGTCGAGACGGACCACCGACAGTGCCGCGCAGCGGGTCACGGCGGTCACCGCCGAGTACGAACGCACGGGCGATCCGGATGTCCTGTTCGGAGCGGATCTCTTCCACGAGCAGGAGGCCCTTGCTGCCGCAGCCGGTGACCGCGGAGCCGGACGCCAGGCGGCGCGGGCACTGGCCCAGCTCCACTGGTACCGCTACCTCAACCTGCCCGGCCTGGACGGTCTGCGGGAGCGCCGGGCGGCGGTCGAGCAGTTCCGGCGCGGGTGCCGCCGGGACCCGGACCTGGTGCCCGAGCTGATCCGGGACGAATACCGGGATGCCGACCGACCGAGTGCGCCGCGACTGTCCGATGTCCTGCTCAGCCAGCAGCAGGCCGACCGGATCGCGGGGCTCCGGCAGCGGTACCGGGCCGGTTCGGCGAAGGCCCTCCCGATGCTCGTCACGCTGTACCGGGAATGGCTTCGGCCGCTGGCGCGGGAGCGCGACGCGTCGGCCGTCCTGCTCCGTGCCGCGCTGCTGACCGATCTCGCCGAAGCGTTGGTCACGCTGGCCGAGGAGACCGGGGACGGGTCGACGTACGACGAGGCGCTGGATGTTGCCTCGGAGGCATTGGCAGCCACCTCCGCGCAGGACCCGCACCGGATGCACCGGCTCGCCCGCCGTGGCCGCCTGTTCGAGCGCTACTTCGACCGGGGCGCCGGCCCCAAGGCGCTGGAGCTGGCCGTCGGGGAATACCGCCGGGCGGCGCAGCTCAGTTGGCAGCGGCATCCCACCGATCCGCGGGCGGTGGCACAGCTCGGCGCGGCGTTGTGCCGGCTGCACGAGGTTCCGGAGAAGGCATCGGTCCTGCTCCTGCTGGAGGCGACCGCCGCCTGGCGGGACGCGGTCCACGCCGCCGCGCCGGACCGGCCCGAGGCGGCCTCAGCTCTTGAGCGGCTCAACACGGTCGTCAATCTGCTGGCCCGGGAGATCGGCCCCGAACCGGCCAGCACGGTCGCCACCGCAGCCAACCAACCCGAGGTGATCGACCGGCTCCTGCAGCGGGCCGAGGAGACGGGCGCCCGGATCGCGGTGGACGCCTCACCACCGGCACTGGCCGAGTGGCACGAGGCGGCCGCCCTGCTGGCCGCCGCGGTGCCCGGCTTCCATCCGGCCCGGCCGCAGGCCCTGCTGTCGCTCGCCCGGGCCGAGCTCGATCGCTGGGAACACGGCGGTGAGCTGGGCGGCGCCGCGTGGGCGGCAACCTGGGCGCAGGTGGCCCTGGACGCTACCGGGCCGTCGCATCCGCTGCGGCGGGACGCGCTGAACCTGCTGGCGGGCGCCGCCGGCCACGCCGGAGTGCAGGGGCGGGACGAGAAACTGGTCGCGGCCGCCGTGTCGGCCGCCCGCGCGGCGCTGGAACTGACCGATGCGCAGCCGGACCTGCGCCCGTTCCAGCTCGTGGTCCTCGCCGACACGCTGGCCGACGCCGGCTGGCTGGCCGGCGATCCGGACCTCCTCGACGAGGCGCTGGGGTACCAGCGCGAGGCGCTCAGCGAAACGTCCACCCGGCACGAGTTGTACCCGCTGAGGCTCCTGAAGCTTGCCAACCTGTTGTCCCACCGGGAGGTGCTGGCACCCGACGACACGCTCCTCGCCGAAGCCGTGGAGACCAACCGGCGCGCCATCGAGGCCCTGCCGGATGACGATTCCCGCCGGATCGGTTTCCTGTTCAACCACGCGAGCAGCCTGGCGCGGCAGGCCTTCCGCCGGAACGACGAGGCCGGCCTCGCGATGGCCGAGCGGACCTACCGCGAGGCGCTCGCCCTGCTCCCGCCGGACCATCCCGACCAGCCCCGGATCCTCAGCTCGGTCGCCGACACGCGGTATCAGCGGTACCTGGTCGGCGGCGACCTCATGGTCCTGGCCGACGCCGTGGAGCTGGCCAGGCAGGCGGTCAAGGAGACCCCGACCGAGCACCACTGGTGGTCGTTGCGGGCCGGGCTGCTGGCTCGGGCGGCCGCCGAGCTGTCGAGATCGAAAGAGCCGGACGCCAACTGGGCGAGGGCCGAGGCCATCGCCACGTACGCGGCGATCGCCGCGTCGCCCAGGGCGGACGCGCAGACCCGGATCAACGCCGAACGCCAGCAGGCCGCGCTGGCCCGCGAGGCCGGCGACCCGGCCGCCCGACTGGCCGCCCTGGAGCGGGCGGTGCGCCGCATGCCGACCTCGGTCAGCCGGTCGTCAAGCGCCCGCCGCCGGCTCGGCGCCGTCGCCGCACTGGGCGGGCTGGCGGCCGAGGCTGCCGCGGTCGCGATCGCGGCTGGGGACGCCGACCGAGCCGTCGAGCTGTTGGAACGCGGCCGTGGCCTGCTGTTCCACGAGGCCCTGGGCATCCGCAGCGGACGGGCGGCGCTGCGCACCGTCAGCCCCCAACTCGCCACGGAACTCGACCGGGTCGACCGGGAACTGGCGGAGGCGGACGCCTACACGCACGTCCGGAAGTTCACCATCGCGGTGGAGCGCCGGTCGGCGGACGGCGATCTGCTGGACAGCGCGACGACGGAATGGGACCCCCGAGAGGCCTGGGCGGCCCGTACCCGGCAGCTCGCCGTCGAACGGGACCGGCTGATCGAGCGGATCCGCGGGCTCCCCGGATTCGCCGACTTCCTGCGTCCACCGTCGGTGCCGCTGCTCCGCCAGCGGCTCGCGGGAATGCCGGTCGTCGTGGTCGACACGCACGGCGACCGGGGCGACGCGCTGGTCGTGCCGGCGGACCCGGAGCGGCCCGTCCAGGTGGTCCGCCTGCCCGAGCTGTCGGGGACCGCCGTCCAGCGGCACGCCGTCCGTTGGTACGCGGCGCTGTCCGAGGCGACCGACCCGGCGGTGCCGTTCGACCGGCGCGCCGCCGCACAGGAGCAACTGCACGGCATCCTGGCCTGGCTCTGGGACGCCGTCACCGGGCCGGTGCTCGACCGGGTCGCTCCCGTGGACGATCCGGCGCCCCGGATCTGGTGGTCCCCGGTCGGCGCGCTGGCCCGCCTCCCGCTCCACGCCGCCGGTCACCATCGCGACCCGGACCGCAGGCGTACGGTCCTCGACCGCACCGTGTCGTCCTACACGCCGACCCTCACCGCCCTGGCGCACGTCGCCGCGAACCGCCCGCGGCCACCGGCGACCGCCACGGCCGCCGTCGTCGGCGTACCGACCGCGCGGGACCTGCCGGCGCTATCCCAGGTACGCGGCGAGGTCGAGCACGTCGCCCGCCTGCTCCCCGGCTCGACCGTGCTCACCGGGACCGAGGTGGCGGCGCGCGCGGTCGAAGAGGCGCTGCGGGCACACCCGATTGCGCACTTCGCCTGCCACGGCGAGGCGGACGCCGGCCTGAGCGCGATGCTGACCGGCGGCCTGCGCCTCGGCGGAGGTGGAAGGCTCAGCCCGCACACGGTCAGCTCGTATCACCTCGAGCGGGCCGAGCTGGCCTTTCTCTCCGCGTGCAGCACCGCCGAGACGCACCCGACGTTCACCGACGAACCGCTGCACCTGGCCGCGGCGTTCCAGCTCGCGGGCTTCCCCGGCGTGATCGGCACGACCTGGCGTACCACGGACAGCGCCCGGATCGCCGAGGCCTTCTACGCCGGTCTGACGAACGGCGGCACCCGGCGTCCGGACACGGCCGCAGCGGCCCGGGTGCTCACCGACACGGTTCGGGCCGTTCGCGACGAATTCCCGGCAACGCCGACCCGCTGGGCCGGCCACCTCCATGTCGGACTGAACCGACCACTGTGAACCACTACGCAACCCGCCGGTGCCGCTACCCTGGGTACCCCCGCCGTGTCCGTGATCGAGGTCGCCCATGAACGAGGTTCCTCCCCGTCACCGGCTCCGGTCCGTCGCCACCACCCTCGCCGTGGCGCTGACCCTGACCCTGGCCGCCGCGGCCGGGTGCGACAACCGCCGGGAACCGTCCCTGCCGTCGGTCCTCGACAAGCTCCGCGAGTCGCACGTCGACGGCCAACCCCGGATCAAAATCGGGGTGGCCGCCACCGAACCGTTGATGGGCGAGCTGCGCAACGGCGCGCACACCGGCTTCGACGTCGAGATCGCCCGCTACATCGCCTCGTCCCTCGGCTTCGAGGGCGACCAGCGGATCGAGTGGGTGACACTGTCCACAGAGGACCGGATCCCGGCCCTGCAGGCCGGCACGGTGGACCTGGTGGTGTCCAGCTTCTCCATCACGGAGGAGCGCAAGAAGTTGGTCAGCTTTGCCGGGCCGTACTTCGTCACCACTCAGGAGGTGATGGTGCCGAGGCGGCTCAAGGACCGCATCCGCACCATCGAGGACCTTCGCGAGCCGGGCTACCGGGTCTGCACCAGCGGCGGCTCCACCACCGAGGCCGAGCTGGAGAAGCACCAGGTCAAGGCGTACGTGGTGAAGGACGTCGGCGACTGTGTCGAGGGTATCCGGAAGGGACGCTTCGACGCGGTCAGCTCCGACGAGACCATCCTCGCCGGCTTCCTCTCCCGGTATCCCACCGAGTTCGAGATCGTCGACATGCCCTTCGGCACCAGCGAACAGCTCGGCATCGGGGTGCCGATCGGTGACCCTGCGCTGCGTGACCTGGTCGCGTTCTTCCTGCACAAGAGCTACCTGGAGGGGCGGAACGGGATCAGCAGCCCGTGGCTCAGCGCGTACAACCGGACGCTGGGGCCGTGGCTGAAGGGCGGCCGGTCGCAGCCGCAGCCGCTGGACGTGCCCAAGCTCGTCGACTTCGACGACAAGGCACCCCGGCGATGAGCGCACCGGCGGCGACCGTCCCGGACCCGGCGGGCCCGGTTCCGCCCCTCCCGCCCGGTGCGGACAAGGCCGAACGCCGGGCCCGGGCCAGCCAGTCCTTCTGGACGGCCGTGGTCGGTGTCCCGGCGGTCTTCTCCGTGCTCCGGCTCGGTGTCGAGGCCGGCGGGGAACTGCAGACCACCCTGCTGCTCGTCGCCAACGTCGGCACGGTCAACCTGCTCGCCGGGTTCCTCACCACGGCCGCGCAACTGCTCTCCGCCGGGCTGGTCGCGGTCTTCGCGCTCGGCGCGGTGCTCCGGGTCAGCGTGGACCGGATGCCGCCCGGCGTCCGCCGCCCGCTCTTCGTCCGCTGGGTGGATACCACCCCGGCCTGGTTCGCGGTGGCCAGCTTCCTGCTGGCCCTGGTCACCTGGCCGCTGCTCTACCTGCCGCTGCTCGTCCCGGCGTTCGTGGCGGCGTTCCAGCTCAGCCCGGAGCGGGTGCACGAGCAGGTGGTGCCCCGCGTGCTGCTGCTCGGTGCCGGTTTCACCGGCTATCTGTGGCTGCTCGCGTCGACCCTGCTCGACGCCTGGCAGCAGCGGGAACTGCTTGCCATGGTGCTGCTCGTCGTACCGCCGGTGCTGGCCCTCTTCGTCACCGGGCCGCTGCCGGCGGCGGTGATCCGGCCGCTCGCCTCGGTGACCGAGGCCGCAGTGCTGGCCACGCTGGTCTGGGCCGCGCTCCCGGTGATCAGCACCCCGGTGCTGCCGCTCACCGTCACCACGATCGAGTCGGCCCCGGGCGTGAGGGAGGACATCCGCGGCCACGTGGTGACGGTGGACGACGTCAACGTCGTGCTGCTCCAGGAGCGCGGCGGCGTCCGCTACCTGCCGGTCGACCAGGTACGGGCCCAGGTGCTCTGCCCGAGCGAGGATGAGCTGCCCCGCCGTCAGTTGCGTATTCGCGACTTCCACGTCGAGGACTCGCTGCTGGAGGGCCTGGGCCGGCGGGTCCGCCCGGTACACCGGATCGACGCCGCCTGCCGGACGGTGGACCGAGGGCCGGTGTGACCTCGCCGGCCCTCAGTCTTCCGGGTCAGTAGGACTTCTCCTGGCCGAGGACGTGCTGGGCGACGAAGTTGAGGATCATCTCCCGGCTGACCGGGGCGATCCGGCCGGCGCGGACCGCGCCGAGCAGGGTGGCCACCCCGTACTCGGTGGTCATGCCGGCCCCGCCGAGCGCCTGGACGGCGGTGTCCACGGCGAGCGCGGCGGCCTCGCCGGCCGCGTACTTGGCCATGTTGCCGGAGACGCCCGCCTCCAGGTCGCGGCCGGCGTCGTACAGGGTGGCCGCCTTGTAGATCATCAGGCGGGCCAGTTCCACCTGCACCGCGGCGTGCGCGAGCGGGTGCGCGACGCCCTGGTGGGCGCCGATGCTCCGGCCGCCCCACACCTTCCGGGCGGTGGTGTACGCGCTGGCCCGCTCGATCGCGTACCGGCCGGTGCCGGCGCCCATCGCGGCGACCGTGATCCGCTCCGGGTTGAGCCCGGAGAAGAGCGCCGGCAGCCCGGCATCCAGGGACTCGCCGACCAGCGCGTCGCCGGGAAGCCGGACGTCGTCCAGGTAGAGCAGGAACTGGTTCTCCGGCGAGACGATCTCCATGTCCAGCTTGGAGCGGGTCAGCCCCGGCGCGTCGGTGGGCACGATGAAGAGGGCGGGCCGCAGCTTGCCGGTCGTGGCGTCCTCGGTCCGAGCCACGACGAGCACGTGCCCCGCCTCATCGACGCCGGAGATGTAGCACTTGCGGCCGGAGAGCAACCAGCCGTCGCCGTCTCGGCGGGCCACCGTGCCGAGCCGATGGAAGTTCGAGCCGGCCTCCGGCTCGGTGATCGCGAAGACGATCTTCTGGGAGCCGTCGGCGAGGCCGGGCAGGTGCCGCTTGCGCTGCGCCTCGGTGCCGTGCCTGGCGATCACGGTGGCGGCGATGGCGGGGGAGACCACGAGCAGCAGCAGCGGACAGCCGGCCGCGGCCAGCTCCTCGCAGACGATGGCCAGCTCGGTGATGCCGCCGCCCCCGCCGCCGTACTCCGTGGGGATGTTGACGCCGAGGTAGCCGAGCCGGCCGGCCTCGTGCCACAGCTCCGTGGTGTGCGCGCCGGCCTTGGCCTTCTCCACGAAGTAGGCGTGGCCGTAGCGGCGGCCCAGCGCCCGGACCGCGTCGCGGAGCTGCTCCTGCTCGGGCGTGAGGTCGAAGTTCATCGCGGGTCCTCCTCGGGGTCGGGCGGCTCCAGGTCCCGGCGCACCGAGCCGGAGCTGTCCACGACGGCCAGCACGGCCCCCGTGTCGACCTGGCCGCCGGGTGGCACCGGCAGCTCGGCGACCACGCCATCGGTCGGGGCGAGCACGGGGTGTTCGAGCTTCATCGCCTCCAGGGTCAGCAGCAGGTCACCGGCGGCGACCCGCTGGCCGACCTCGACGTGCACCCGGACCACCGCGCCGGGCACCGGCGCGAGCAGCGACCCGGCCGCCAGCTCCGCGGTGGGCAGCGGGAAACGCGGCAGCTCGGTGAGGCTCGCCGCCCCGTCCGGGCCGTCCACGAAGACCGCCGACCCCACCCGGTGTACGCGGAACGGCCACTCCATCTCGAGCACGGTGAGCACGACCCGGTCGGGGGCGGCCGATACGAGGCGACAGGAGAAGTCGCTGGCCGGATCGGTCGACCACTCGACGAGCTCGCCGTCGCGGCCCAGCCGGTAGCGAACCTCGACCTCCCGCCCGTCCCCGGTGGCGTATCGGGCGACCTGCGGGAACGCGGGTACGTTCCGCCACCCGGAGGGGAGTTCGCCGAGCACCGGGGCGGCCGCCCGCCGGGCCGCGGCCGAGGCCAGCGCGGCGGCGAGCGCGGTCACCGGCAGTTGGTCGGGCGGCAGCAGCGGGGTGAAGACCTCCGGGTGCCGGTCGAGGAAACTGGTGTCGATCTCGATCGCGCCGAACTCCCGGCTGCGCAGCACCCGGACCAGCAGGTCGCGGTTGGTGGCCACCCCGTGCAACTCGGCCCGGGCCAGCGCGCCAGCCAGGGCCCGGGCCGCCTCCGCACGGGTGGGCGCCCAGGCGACCAGCTTGGCCAGCATCGAGTCGTAGTGCACGCTCACCGTCGAGCCGTCCGTCACGCCGGAGTCCAGCCGCAGCCCCTTCGTCGGGGTGAACTCGCCGGCCACCCCGGGGATCGCGAACCGGTGCAGGGTGCCGGTGGCCGGACGGAAGCCCTGGCCCGGTTCCTCGGCGCAGAGGCGTACCTCGATCGCGTGGCCGTCGGCCGGCGGGGTCGCCGCCAGCGGCAGCGGCTCGCCCTCGGCGACGAGCAGTTGCAGCCGGACCAGGTCCAACCCGGTGACCGCCTCGGTGACCGGGTGCTCGACCTGGAGCCGGGTGTTCATCTCCAGGAAGTGGAACGCCCCGTCGGGCGCGAGCAGGAACTCGACCGTCCCGGCGCCGACGTAGTCGACGGCCCGGCCGGCGTCCACCGCCGCCGCGTGCAGCCGTTCCCGCAGCCCCCGGTTGAGGACCGCGGGTGCCTCCTCGACGATCTTCTGGTGGCGGCGCTGGATCGAGCAGTCCCGCTCGCCGAGGGCCAGCACCGTCCCGTGGGTGTCGCCGAAGATCTGCACCTCGACGTGCCGGCCGCGCTCGACGTACCGCTCGATGAAGACCGTCCCGTCGCCGAACGCCGCGGCCGCCTCGCGGCGCGCCGAGGCGACGGCCTCGGCCAGCCCGGACGCGTCGCGGACCACCCGCATGCCCCGTCCGCCGCCGCCCGCGGCGGCCTTGACCAGCACCGGGAAGTCGGTGACCTGGTCGGCCTCGGTCCAGGTGGGCAGCATCGGCACGCCCGCGTCGGCCAGCAGCGCCTTCGCCGCCAGCTTGTCGCCCATCGCGGCGATCGCCTTGGCCGATGGGCCGACCCAGGTCAACCCGGCGTGTTCGGTCACCCGCATGGCGAACTCGGCATTCTCGGCGAGGAAGCCGTAGCCGGGATGCAGGGCGTCCGCGCCGGACCGGCGAGCCGCGCGCAGGAGCTGCACCATGTCCAGGTACGTCTCGGCTGGCGTGTGCCCGGGCAGGCGTACCGCCAGGTCGGCCTCGGCGACGAAGGGCGCGTCCGCATCCGCGTCGGAGTGCACGGCGATCGTGGTGATCCCGAGCGTGCGGCAGGTGGCGAAGATCCGGCGGGCGATCTCGCCCCGGTTGGCCACGAGCAGCCGGTTGATCATCAGTTGCCCCTCACATCCGGAAGACGCCGAAGCCGTCGGCGCCCCGGACCGGTCCGTTGTGGATCGCCGACAGGCACAACCCGAGGACGGTACGGGTGTCCCGGGGGTCGATCACCCCGTCGTCGTAGAGCCGGCCGGAGAGGAAGAGCGCCCCGGACTGGGACTCGATCTGCTGCTCCACCATCGCCCGCATGGCGGCGTCGGAGTCCTCGTCGTACTCCCGGCCCCGGGCGGCGGCGGCCTGCCGGGCCACGATGGAGAGCACCCCGGCGAGCTGCGCCGGGCCCATCACCGCTGACCTGGCGTTCGGCCAGGTGAACAGGAACCTCGGCTCGTACGCCCGGCCGCACATGCCGTAGTTGCCGGCGCCGTACGAGGCGCCCAGGTTGACCGTCAGGTGCGGCACCGTCGAGTTCGACACCGCATTGATCATCAGGGCGCCGTGCTTGATGATGCCGCGCTGCTCGTACTCGGTGCCGACCATGTAGCCGGTGGTGTTCTGCAGGAAGATCAGCGGGGTGTCGGTGGCGTTGGCGAGCTGGATGAACTGGGCCGCCTTCTGCGCCTCCTCGCTGAACAGCACGCCCCGGGCGTTGGCGAGCACGCCGACCGGCCACCCGTGCAGCTCGCCCCAGCCGGTGACCAGCGCGCTGCCGTAGCCCGGCTTGAACTCGTCGAAGGCGCTGTCGTCGAGCACCCGGGCGAGCACCTCGCGGGGGTCGAAGGGCACCTTGAGGTCGGCGCTGGCGATGCCGAGCAGCTCCTCCGGGTCGTACCTGGGTGGCCGCGGGTACGCGGTGCGCGGCGGCGGGCCCTGCTTGCGCCAGTTGAGCCGGCGTACGCACTGCCGGGCCAGGCGGATGCCGTCCCGCTCGTCCTCGGCGAGGAAGTCGGCCAGGCCCGACCGCGTGGCGTGCATGGCCGCCCCGCCCAGCGACTCGTCGTCGGTGACCTCGCCGGTGGCCATCTTCACCAGCGGCGGCCCGGCCAGGTACACCTGGGATCGGTCGCGGATCATGATCGTGTAGTCGGACATCCCCGGGATGTACGCGCCGCCCGCCGTGGCGTTGCCGAACACCACGCTGACCGTGGGGATCTTCGCGGCGGAGAGCCGGGTCAGGTCGCGGAACACCCGGCCGCCCGGGATGAAGATCTCCGCCTGGGTGGGCAGGTCCGCGCCGGCCGACTCCACCAGGTTGACCATGGGCAGCCGGTTCGCCAGGGCGATCTCGCCGGCCCGCCGGGTCTTGGCGAGGGACCACGGGTTCACCGCGCCGCCGCGTACCGTCGGGTCGTTGGCCACGACCAGGCACTCGACGCCCTCGACCACCCCGATGCCGGTCACCACGCTGGCGCCGACCGGGAAGTCGGTGCCGTACCCGGCCACCGGCGACAACTCCAGGAACGGGCTGTCCGGGTCGAGCAGCAGCTCGATCCGCTCCCGGGGGAGCAGCTTGCCCCGCTTGTGGTGCCGGGTGACGTACTTCTCGCCGCCACCGGCCCGCGCCTGGTCGAGCGCGGCGTCCAACTCGGCGAGGCGGGCCAGCAGGGCCGCCCGGTTGGCCTGGTAGGCCGGCGAGGACGGGTCGAGCGCGCTGTCCAGCGTGGTCACAGCCCCATGCCCTTCGCGATGATCTCGTTCATGATCTCGGTGGTCCCGCCGCCGATGCCGAGGATGCGGGCGTCCCGGTAGTGCCGCTCCACCTCGGCGTCGCGCAGGTAGCCGAAACCGCCGTGCAGTTGCAGGGCCGCGTCGACCACGTGGTCGCAGGCGGCCACCGCCACGTTCTTCGCCATCGCCACCTCGGTGACCACCGGTTCGCCAGCAGCGACCCGGGCGGCCACCTCGTGCACGTAGGCCCGCGCCGCCTCGGCCCGGGTGTGCATCTCGGCCAGCCGATGTCGGATCAGTTGCCGGCCGGCCAGCGGCCGGCCGAAGGTGGACCGGTCCCGGCACCAGCGGATCGCCAGCTCGACGCAGCGCTGCGCGGTCGCGTACGCCTGGGTGGCCAGCGACAGCCGCTCGGTGGCGAAGTGCTGCATGATCGTGATGAAGCCGGTGTCCTCCGGGCCGATCCGGTTCGCCACCGGCACCCGGACGTCGACGAAGGACAGCTCGGCGGTGTCCGAGCAGTGCCAACCCAGCTTCTCCAGCCGCCGGCCCACGGTGAAGCCGGGCGTGCCCTTCTCGATCACGAGCAGGTTGAGCGACCCGGAACCGGGGAAGTCGGTGCAGACGGCGGTGGTTACGAAGTCGGCGCGTATCCCGCTGGTGAGGTACGTCTTCGACCCGTTGACCACGTAGTGGTCGCCGTCCCGGCGGGCGCAGGTGCGGATGGCCGCCACGTCGGAGCCGCCGTCCGGTTCGGTGATCGCCAGCGCGCCGATCATCGTCCCGGCGAGGGTCGGCCGGACGTAGCGGTCGATCAGGTCGTCGTTCCCCGACGCCACCAGGTGCGGCAGCGCGATCCCGTGCGTGAACAGGGCGGCGATCAATCCGGACGAGCCGCCCGAGCGGATGATCTCCTCGGTGACGATGATCGAGTCGAGCAGGTTGCCGCCGCTGCCGCCGACCGACTCGGGGAAGCCGATGCCCAGCAGCCCGAGCTTCGCGGCGGTCTCGTGCAGCGACCGGGGCACCTCACCGGCCCGCTCCCAGCCGTCCAGGTACGGCAGCACCTCCCGGGTCACGAAGGCGCGGGTCAGCTCGCGGAGCTGCCGCCGTTCGGGAGTGTCCACGATGGTCATGACGGCACCTCCGGGGCGAGGTCGGCGGGCAGGTCCACCAGCCGGGAGCGGAGCAGTTCGCCGAGCGCCTTGGCCTGCGGGTCGAACCGGGTGGAGGCGGCCACGCCCTGGCCGAGCAGCCCCCGGATCACGAAGTTGACCGCGCGCAGGTTGGGCAGCTCGTACCGCTCGACGGTCAGCGGGGCGGTCTCCGGCAGCAGTTTGGCCAGCCGGGCGACAGTGAGCCAACCGCGTAGCCAGGCCCACGTCGCGTCGGTCCGGGCCCAGACGCCGAGGTTGGCGTCTCCGCCCTTGTCCCCCGAGCGGGCCCCGACCAGCTCACCGAGCGGCCCGCGCCGGGTCGGGCCGGTGTGCTCTTGTCCTCCGGTTACCCCGGCCGCCTGCTCGTCCGCCGCCGGCGCCGCCGTTCGCACGGGCGGGGCGATCGGCACCCGGATTCCGTCCGGCAGCACGGCGACGTGCGCGACCGCGTCCTGCGGCACCGCGTCGGCGGTGAAGACCCCGTAGGGCGCCGCGTCGCCCGGCGGCGTGGTCAGGGTGCAGCCCGGGTAGGAGGCCAGCGCCAGTTCCACCGCTGCCGCCGAGAAGGCCCGTCCGGCCCGCGCCCGGTCGCCGTCCCGCAGGTGTACGTGCAGCAGCGCGCTCGCCGCCTCGGTGTCGGTGGCGTCCGGATGATCGGTACGGGCCAGCACGAACTCCAGGCCCGCCGGGCCGACCGCCTCCTCCAGCTGCCCCCGGATCAGGGCCGCCTTGGCCGGGATGTCCAGCCCGCAGAGCACGAACGTCATCGAGTTGCGGAAGCCGCCCAGGTTGTTGACGCCCACCTTGAGGGTGGCCGGCGGGGGCGTGCCCCGGACACCGCTGACCCGTACCCGGTCCGGGCCGTCCGGGCTCAGCCGCACCGTGTCCAGCCGGGTCACCACGTCCGGCCCGAGGTACGCCGGCCCGCCCACCTCGTACAACAGCTGGGCGGTGACGGTCTCGACGGTCACCGCGCCCCCGGTGCCGGGATGCTTGGTGAGCACCGCGGAGCCGTCCGGGTGGAGTTCCGCGATCGGGAAGCCGGGCCGGTGGCCGCCGTCGGGCAGCTCGGTGAAGAAGCTGAAGTTGCCGCCGGTGACCTGTGCCCCGCACTCGATCAGGTGCCCGGCGACGGTGGCCCCGGCCAGCGCGTCCAGGTCGTCCCGGGTCCAGCCGAAGCGGGCGATGGCCGGGCCGACGGCCAGCGAGGCGTCGGTTACCCGGCCGGTCACCACGACGTCCGCCCCCGCGTCGAGGCAGGCCGCGATCCCGAACGCCCCCAGGTACGCGTTGGCGGTCAGCGCGTCCGGCCGGGCGAGCGCGTCGCCCTCGACGTACCCGATCCGGACGCGGAGGCCGAGCCGGTCGGCGAGCGCGGCGAGCGCGGCGGCCAGGCCGGCCGGGTTGAGCCCGCCGGCGTTGGTCACCAGCCGCACCCCGCGGTCGAGCGCGGTGTCGAGGCAGCCCTCCAGCTGCCGGAGGAAGGTCTTCGCGTAGCCGAGGGCGGGATCGCGCATCCGGTCCCGGCCGAGGATCAGCATGGTCAGTTCGGCCAGGTAGTCGCCGGTCAGCACGTCCAGCTCGCCGCCGTCGAGCATCTCCCGCCAGGCGCTGAACCGGTCGCCGTAGAAGCCGGAGGCGTTGCCGACCCGCAGGACGCTCATACGGTCGCCCCGTCGACGGCGGCCGGCGCCCGCTTGGCGCCGGGTGGGCCGGCGAACGCCTGGGCCACGTCCAGCCACTCGTCGGCGACCGGCCCGGTGGCGACCAGGGCCAGGTCGGCGCGGTGCCGGCGCTGGGTGACCAGCAGGCAGAAGTCGAGCGCCGGCCCGGTGACCCGGTCGGCCGCGTCCGCCGGCCCGAACGCCCAGACGGCACCGTCGGTGCCGGCTTCGCCCGCCAGCTCGTCCTTCGCGCTCGCCGGCGCCGTCAGCTCCACCCGGACCGGCGCCGTCGGCACCGGGCGGCCGTGGGCGGCGAAGCCGTGCCCGAGGGTACGGAAGCCGAGGTGCGCGACGTGCCGCAGGCGGGCGGTCGGGGGCCGCCGGACGCCGAGCGCGTCGGCCACGTCCTCGCCGTGCGCCCAGGTTTCCATGAGCCGGGCGGTCACCATCGAGGCGGGCGACATCCGGGTGCCGTACCAGGGCAGCTTCTCGCCGGGCGGGGTGGCGGCCAGGGCCGCCGCGAGCGCGGCGCGACCGTCCCGCCAGCGGGCCAGCAGCTCGGCCGGCCGGGCGAGGAACGTCTCCGCGCCGTCCTCGACCAGCCGGGACAGGTCCGGCGCGGCCATGACCGAGGCGAAGAACGCCGCCGCGTCGGTCGCGGCGAGGTGGGCCACCTGGTCGGTCCAGGCCAGGTGGGCGATCTGGTGGGCGACCGTCCAGCCCGGGGCCGGTGTGGGCCGGTCCCACTCCTGCGCGGGCAGCGGGGCGAGGAGGGCGTCGAGCTGCTCGGACTCGGCGGCCAGATCCGCGAGCAGTGCTGTCAGGTCGACCATGGTGCCTCCGGGCGGGGTGGGCGGTCAGGGGCAGGACGGCTCGCTCCCGGGCGCTCCGCCGGCCTCCGGCGGGCCGTCGTCGGGCGTGAGCAGCGCGGTCAGCTGGCGCTTCCAGCTGTGCAGCAGGGCGGTACGGCGGGCCGAGTCGTCGCTGAGCAGGTTGGCCACGCCGAGGCCGCGGAGCAGGTCAAGGGTGGTCTGCACCGCCTCCCGTACGCCGGGCCGGCGCTCGTCCACCCCGAGCAGTTCGACGGTGAGCCGGTGCATCTCCCGGCCGACCCGGGCTTCGAGGGGCACCAGGGCGTCGCGCAGTTCGGCATCGGTGCGGGCGGCCACCCACAGCTCCAGGGCGGCGACGAAGAGCGGCCCGGTGAAGGCGGCGGCGAGCAGGTCGACCACCCGGTCCAGCCGGCGCGGGCCGGCCGGCAGGGCGTCGGCCTCGGCGCGCAGCTCCGCCGCCCGGCGCTCGGTGAGGTGCGCGACGGCGGCGGTGACCAGCGCGGCCTTGGTCGGGTAGTGGTGCAACTGGGCGCCCCGGGAGACGCCGGCCCGGGCCGCCACGACGGTCGTGGTGGTGCCGGACCAGCCGCGCTCGACCAGGCACTCGACGGTCGCCTCCAGCAGGCGCGCCTGGGTGGCGCGGCTGCGCTCCTGTTGAGGGACGCGGGTCGATGCGACGGGCACGGGGACAGGGTGCCGCCCGAGAAACAAACAGTCAAGCCTGACTTTTTCCGGCGATGGCAGCGGCCTGTTTCGTAGCCGCTCTGAGCTGAACCGTCTGCGATACCGGCCGACCTCGTCGCCCTGCTCGCCGCCGGCTGCGGCGAAGCTGGCGGGGACGGGCCGACCTGGCCGCGAGGGCCTCCGGCCTGCGGCCGGTCGGCGGCCGGAGATGGTGGTTGCGCCCGCTCGCGCCACCGCACCAGAAACTGGCCGGACGCGGCGACGAGCGGGTCCACCGCCGGGGGACGTCAGCGGCCGTCGTGGGGGCCGAAAACGGCGAGGGCCTCGGCGTCGCTGTGCCGCGCCCGCAGATATTCGTCGGCCCACTCGGCGGCGTCCGGGAAGCCGGACTCGGCCACCACCCGGGCGCAGGCGGCGTCCACGTCGTACCCGGTCCGGCGCAGCTGCACGCCCGGGCCGAGCAGCGCCCACCAGGCGCCCGCCCCGCCGTATGGCATGCCGATGCTGCCCGGGTTGACCACCAGCCGGCGGTCGACCAGCCGGGTGAACGGCATGTGGCTGTGCCCGCAGACCACCGTCCCCACCCCGGCCGGTACGCCGGCGAAGACCTCCGCCCAGCGTTCCATCCGCGAGTCCACCAGCACGACCTCCTCGTCGTCCCGGGGCGTCGCGTGACAGAAGAGCACGTCACCGAGACCGGCGACCGGCAGCGTGACGGTCAGCGGCAGCGCGGCCAGCCGGGCCACCTGGTCGTCCCGGAGCTGCTCGGCCGCCCAGTTCGCCACCTCGAACGGCGACTTCCGGCCGGCCCGCGCCTCGACCAGCTCCCGCTCGCCGTTGCCGCCGACCCAGCAGGCCCGGTCGCCGAGCGCGGCGAGCCGGTCCAGCACCTCGACCGGCTGCGGGCCGCTGGCGATGTCGCCGGTGAGCACGATCAGGTCGGCCGCGGCGACGTCCGGTTCGGCCAGCACGGCCTCCAGGGGCGGCAGCGCGCCGTGAATGTCGGACAGGACTGCGACACGTTCCAGCATCGGCCCAGCGTTCCCGCCCCGCCGGGGCCGGGTCCAGTGATTCTGCGGCGGGCAGACGGACCGGGCCCGGACACGGCACCGGCCCGGACCGCGCGGGGCGGTCCGGGCCGGGACGGATCGGCGGCCGGGTGCGACCGGCCGGGCAGGGGCGGTCAGACCCGCGCGCGGCGGGCCAGGCGCTCCGGGTCGAGGATGATGATGCTCTTGCCGTCCAGCCGCAGCCAGCCGCGCGAGGCGAAGTCGGCGAGGGCCTTGTTGACGGTCTCCCGGGAGGCGCCGACCAGCTGGGCGATCTCCTCCTGGGTCAGGTCGTGGGTCACCCGCAGCACGCCGCCGTCCCGGGTGCCGAACCGGCCGGCCATCTGGAGCAGGTTCTTGGCGACCCGCCCCGGCACGTCGGTGAAGATCAGGTCGGCCAGCGAGTCGTTGGTCCGGCGCAGCCGGCGGGCGAGCACCCGCAGGAGCTGCTCGGCGATCTCCGGCCGGTTGTTCAGCCACGGCCGCAGCGCCTGCTTGCGCAGCCGGACCAGCCGGGTGTCGGTCACCGCGGTGGCCGTCGCCGTGCGCGGGCCGGGGTCGAAGAGCGACAGCTCGCCGACCATGTCCGACGGGCCCATCACGGCGATCAGGTTCTGCCGGCCGTCCGCCGCGCGGCGGCCTACCTTGATCTTGCCGGACAGGAGGATGTAGAGACTGTCGCCGGGCTCACCCTCGTTGAAGACGACCTCGCCCTTACGGACCTCGATCGTCTCCATCTCCTTGGCGAGCGCCTCGGCAGCCTCCGGGTCGACACCCTGGAAGATCCCGCTGCGGGCCAGTACCTCGTCCATCGCGCACCTCCGCCTGCGCGTGCCGTCCGTCGGCCGGGTCCGCCGTCCGCTGATCCCTCGCGCGCCGCCAGTCTAGGCCCACATGAGGGGGAATCAGAGGTGCACCCCCTCGGATCATAGGCTCTGGGACGTGCTGAGCGAGCCGTTCCTGACCACCCGTGACGAGGACGGGTGGAACGTCCCATTGCTGGTCTGGCGTGCGGCGGAGCCGCTGCTGGCGATCGGCAGCGCCCCGCTGGGCGGTGGCATCGGCGTACGCCGGTGGGTGGTCAACGCGACCGTGCCGATGTCGTACGCCCGGGACGACCCGACGGTCCACCTCGCCGAGCTGGCCGACGGCCTGGGCCTGGCCGGGCCCGGGGTGGGGCTGCTGACCGGGGTCGACGTGGCCGAGGTGGTGGCCCGGGCCGACACCGGCGTACGGGTCTGGGCCACCGTCGGGCTGGGCACCCCGGTCTGGGCCGCCGCGCCCACGCCCGCCACCCCCGCCCAGCGCGTCGGCACGGTCAACATCGTCGTGTACGTCCCGGCCCGGCTCGGCGACGCGGCCCTGGTCAACGCGGTGACCACGGCGACCGAGGCGAAGGCGCAGGCGATCTGGGAGCTGGGGATGCCGGCCACCGGCACCCCCACGGATGCGGTCACCGTGCTCTGCCCGGCCGACGGCGAGGCCGCTCCGTACGGTGGCCCCCGGTCGGCCTGGGGTGCCCCACTGGCGCGGGCCGTGCACGCGGCCGTCCGGGCCGGCGGCGCCGGCACCGTCGTGCCCTGGTCCGACCGCCAGTCGGGCTGAGCCGGATCCGCTCCCGCTCGACCGGCCGGGTTTTCCGACCGATCGGCCATCGTCGCCGCGCTTTCCGGACGGTAGCGTCGCGGACGATGTATTCTCCCGCCACCTCCGTGCCCCGTCTCCCGCGTCGCCTCGGCGCCGTCCTCGGCGTGCTGCTCGTCGCCCTGCTCGCCGCCGGCTGCGGCAAGTCCGGCGGGGACGGGCCGACCTGGCACGCGGGCGCGGATGACGGGTCGGCCGGCTCGACCGTCCCGGCCGAGGCCGACCAGCCGGCCAAGCCGGCGAGCGAGTCCGACAAGACCATCTCGCTGGCCGCGACCGGTGACGTGATCATGGGCAACGCCCCGTCCCGGCTGCCCGCCAACGGCGGGAAGGGCTTCTTCGACGACGTCAAGGCCGCGCTCAAGGCCGACCTGGTGATGGGCAACCTGGAGGAGCCGCTCACCGACGACACCGGCACCGGAAAGTGCGCGGCCAACGCGACGAACTGCTTCCAGTTCCGGGCGCCCCCCGGGTATGCGGCGCACCTGCGCGGAGCCGGGTTCCAGCTGCTCAACCAGGCCAACAACCACGGCTACGACTACGGCCAGCAGGGCTACGAGAACACCCAGTCGGCGTTGGAGGCGCACGGGCTCAAGCACACCGGCGCGCCGGGCGAGATCACCGTGGTCGAGGTGCAGGGCGTGAAGGTCGCGGTGCTCGGCTTCTCGTCGTACCCGTGGTCGAACAGCCTGGTCGACCTCGACGCGGCCAAGAAGGTGGTCAAGATGGCCGCCGACCAGGCCGACGTGGTCGTGGTGCAGGTGCACATGGGCGCCGAGGGCGCCGACAAGACCCGGGTCAAGCCGGGCACCGAGATGTTCTTCGGGGAGAACCGAGGCGATCCGGTCCGCTTCTCGCACACCGTCATCGACGCCGGCGCCGACCTGGTCATCGGGCACGGGCCGCACGTGCTGCGGGGCATGGAGGTCTACCGGGGGCGGCTGATCGCGTACAGCCTGGGCAACTTCGCCGGCGGCGGGCGGTCGCTGAACCCCTCCGGTCGGCTGGGCTGGGGCGGGGTGCTGAAGGTCTCGGTCAAGGCGGACGGCAGCTTCGTGGCGGGCCAGTTCACCTCGACCGCGATGAACTCGGTGGGGCGGCCGGCGATCGACCGGCAGCACCGCGGCCTCGGGCTGGTCCGCGAGGTGAGCCGGGCCGACTTCCCGCAGACCGGTCCCACCATCGACGAGGCGGGCCGGATCAGCCCCCCGGCGGGCGCCTGACGCCGGTCGCCGTGGGCGTGGGCCCACCGGGACGTCGGCCGGGCGACGTAGGCTGGCCGGCGTGACCACGCGCGCCACCGAGACCGACCTCGGTCGTACCCGCCGGGCGCGGCGGATCGGCCGGATGCTGACCGAGACGCACCCCGACGCGCACTGTGAACTCGACCACGCCAACGCGCTGGAGCTGGCGGTCGCCACGATCCTGTCGGCCCAGTGCACCGACAAGAAGGTCAACGAGGTCACCCCGAAGCTCTTCGCCCGCTACCGCACCGCCGCCGACTACGCCGGCGCGGACCGCACGGAGCTGGAGGAGCTGATCCGGCCGACCGGGTTCTACCGCAACAAGACCAGTTCGCTGATCAACCTCGGCCGCGCCCTCTGCGAGCGGTACGACGGCGAGGTCCCCGGCCGGCTGGCCGACCTGGTCACCCTCCCCGGCATCGGCCGCAAGACCGCCAACGTGATCCTCGGCAACGCCTTCGACGTCCCCGGCATCACCGTGGACACCCACTTCCAGCGGCTGGTGCAGCGGTGGCGACTGACCACCGAGACCGACCCGGTGAAGATCGAGCACGCCATCGGCGCGCTGTACCCGAAGCGCGACTGGACGATGCTGTCGCACCGGATCATCTTCCACGGGCGGCGGGTCTGCCACGCCCGCAAGCCGGCCTGCGGCGCCTGCACGCTGGCGAAGCTCTGCCCGGCGTACGGCACCGGGCCGACCGATCCGGTGGCCGCCGCCAAGCTGCTCAAGGGGCCCCGCGCTCGGGACCTCGCGGCGGCCGTCGGCATCGACCCGGACCTGGTGCCGCAGCAGGCGGTCGCGGCGGAGGTGCCGTGACCGCCCGCCTCGCGTACCTGCTCGTCCCGTTGCTGCTGACCGTGGCCGGCTGCACCGGCACCGCGACCGAGCCGGAGCGGCCGGCGTCGGCGGCCCGGCCCGAGCGTCCCTCGCCGTTCGCCGACTGCGCCCCGCTGACCGCCACGCCGCCCTCGGCCGCCCCGGCGCCGGCCGGCAGCCCGGGTGACCCGCTGCCCGAGCTGACCCTCTCCTGCTTCACCGGGGGCGCACCGGTGCCGCTGCGCGACGTCAAGGGTCCAGCGGTGATCAACGTCTGGGCGTCCTGGTGCCCGCCCTGCCGCAAGGAGCTGCCCGCCTTCCAGCGGCTCAGCGAGCGGGCCGCCGGCCGGTTCCAGGTGATCGGGGTGAACAGCCGGGACAGCCGCGGCGGGGCGCAGTCCATCGGCGAGGACTTCGGCGTCCGCTTCCCCATGCTCGTCGACCAGGGGGACGCGTTCGAGCGGGCGCTGCACCGGAACGCCTTCCCGCTGACCGTCTTCGTCGACGCGGACGGTCGGATCCGGCACACCGACTCCACCGGCGCGCTGGACGACGCCCGCCTCGCCGAGCTGGTCCGGAAGCACCTCGGCGTGGAGGTCACGTGAGCGCGAACAGCGGGGCCACGGGCAGGACCCGGCGGCCGCCGGGGTGGCTCGACCCGCTGCTCGACCGCCTCGGCACCGCTCGCGCCGAGGACTTCACCCGGCTCACCACCCCGGAGAGCGGCGGCCGGGAGAGCGCGGTGCTGGTGCTGCTCGGCGAGGAGCCGGCGGCCGGCCCGGACGTGCTGATCCTCCAGCGCGCCGCCACGCTGCGCAACCACGCTGGGCAGCCGGCCTTCCCCGGCGGCGCGGCCGACCCGGAGGACGTCGACGCCAGCGCCACCGCGCTGCGCGAGGCGAACGAGGAGGTCGGGCTCGACCCGGCCAGCGTCACCGTCCTGGCCGAGCTGCCCCGGCTCTGGATCCCGGTCAGCGACTTCGTGGTCACCCCGGTGCTCGCCTGGTGGCACGCCCCGCACCCGGTGCACCCCCGCGAGCCGGCCGAGGTCGCGCACGTCGCCCGGCTGCCGGTCGCCGAGCTGGTCGACCCGGAGAACCGGATGCGGGTACGCCATCCGAGCGGCTGGATCGGCCCGGCCTTCTCGGTGCGCGGGATGCTGGTCTGGGGCTTCACCGCCGGGGTGCTGAACACCCTGCTGGAGATGGGGGGCTGGGCCCGCCCGTGGCCGCGTTCCCGGGTGGTGGAGCTGCCGCCGACCGGGGCCGCCCCGGCGCCCTCGGCCGGCACCGACGAGGTCGACGAGAGCCCGGTCCGCTGATTCGCCTCGGTGAGCTCCGCCGATCTGACGGTCACGTTCCGCGAGCGGTGGGCCCCTGCCGGGCCGGCTGCCCGTACCCTTGACGGGTGTCCGCCGTGGATCTCGTCCTGCTTCTGCTCATGCTCGTGTTCGCGATCAGCGGATACCGCCAGGGCTTCGTCATCGGGGCGCTGTCGTTCTCCGGGTTCTTCCTCGGCGCGCTGCTGGGGCTCCAGGTCGGCCCGCTGGCGGCCCGGCAGTTCGCCGACGGCGGCACCCGGGTGCTGATCTCCCTGGTCGCGATCTTCGGGCTCGCCGTGCTCGGCCAGGCGCTCGCCGGCTGGATCGGCTCCAACCTGCGGGCCGCGATCACCGGCTCCGCCGGGCGCAAGATCGACGACATCGGCGGGGCCTTCATCTCGGTCTTCGCGGTCATGCTGGTGGCCTGGCTGGTCGCGGTGCCGCTGGGCTCCTCGTCGCTGCCCTGGCTGGCCTCCTCGGTCCGCAACAGCGCCCTGCTCACCGTGGTCGACCGGGTCCTGCCGGACAAGGCGCAGCAGCTCTCCACGGCGCTGCGCGACACCGTCGACACCAACGGCTTCCCGGACGTGTTCGGTGACCTCGCGCCAACCCGCGCCCGCCAGGTCGCCCCGCCGGACCCGGCGCTGGCCGGCTCCCAGGTCGTCGCGAACAGCCAGCGGTCGGTGGTGAAGGTGTTGGGCTCCGCGCCGAGCTGCGCCCGCCGCATCGAGGGCTCCGGCTTCGTGTACGCGGACGACCGGGTGATGACCAACGCACACGTGGTGGCGGGCACCCGCTCGGTGGCCGTGGAGCTGCGCGGCGAGCGGTACGACGGTGAGGTGATCGTCTATGACCCGGCCCGGGACCTGGCCGTGCTGCACGTGCCGGGGCTGCCCGGTCCGTCGCTGCGCTTCGCCGCCGGGCCGGCCGGCAGCGGGGCGGACGCCATCGTGCTGGGCTTCCCCCTCGACGGCCCGTACGACGCCCGCCCGGCCCGGATCCGGGACGTCGACCGGATCACCGGGCCGGACATCTACTCCTCGGGGGACGTGACCCGGGAGATCTACACGATCCGGGCGCTGGTCCGCAGCGGCAACTCGGGCGGCCCGCTCGTCTCCTCGAACGGGCTGGTGCTCGGGGTGATCTTCGCGGCGGCGGCCGACGACCCGAACACCGGCTTCGCGGTGACCGCCGCCGAGGCCCGGCCGGTGGCGCTGGCCGGCGCGGAGCGTACCCGGGCCGTCGCCACCGGCGACTGCACCTGAGCGCTACCGCGGGGTGCCGTCCGGGCGGGTGTCGGCGAGTTCCGGCTCGACACCCTCCCGTACGGTCCGGGCCGGCCGGTGACCGGTCCGGGCCCGCCAGGTGGTGAAGGCCGCCGCGGTCGCCGCGAGCACCGCCAGGCCCAACAGCCAGCCGCCCACCACGTCGCTGGTCCAGTGCACACCGAGCGCGATCCGGCTGAGCCCGGTCACCACCGCGATCAGCACCGCCGCCACCCAGAGCGCCCAGCGCAGCGGCCGCCGGCCCCGGGTGAACGGCAGGAAGACCAGCAGCAGCACCCCGGCGGCCAGGGTCGCGTTCAACGCGTGCCCGGACGGGAAGGCGTACCCGGTCGCCCGGGCCACCGGGTCGAGCAGGCTCGGTCGCTGCCGCCCGACCAGCAGCTTGAGCAGGCCGCCGAGCAGGCCGCCGACGGCCATCGTGGTGACCACCCAGAGCGCCAATCGCGGGGCCCCACGGAGCAGCAGCCAGGCCACCACGACCACCGCGGCGGTCCGCAGCGGGTTGGGCGCGAAGACGTCGGTCCAGACGCTCATCACCCGTACCCAGGCGGGGTGGTCGAGGGCGTACCGGTGCAGTGCGTCGGACACCGCGGCGTCCAGCCGGAACAGCGGCGGCCAGGCGGCCAGCACCAGGAGCGCCAGCAGGGTGAACGGGACCAGCACCAGGAAGGCCGCGGCGGCGGCCAGGGTGAGCCGGAGCCCCAGCGAATGGTCCGGGTCCAACCGGCGGCTCCGCCAGGACCGCTGGTGGCTGGCGGTCCGACTGCCGGTGCCCGACGCGTTCATGCGGTCACCCCTACCCACCCAGGCCCCGGCCAGACCCGGGTCAGCGACGCGACTGGCGGAACCGACGGACCGCCAGCGCCGCGCCGGTGACCAGGGCGACGCACAGCGCGAGGCCGGTCCAGAGCCGCTCCTGCGGCGCCGAGTCGTCGGCCTGGCCGGCCGGGTGGGCCGACCATTGGGCCTGCTGCCTGGGTGCGGTGAAGGTGAACGGGTCCGCGCCCTGGCCGGCGGCCCGGCTGTCCGGGCCGGTGCCGGGCGCCGGGCCGAAGCCCGCCACGCCGGGGGAGTCGTTGTCGTCGAGCGGGTTCCCGCCCACCGACGGCACGTCGGCGTTCAGCGCGGCCACCGGATCCACCATGCCGTAGCCGAACCGGTCGTCGCGGCCGGTGGGGCCGAGGTCCCGCGCCGTGCTGATCAGCCGGTTGACCACGTCCGCAGCCGACATCTGCGGGTATCGGGCGCGGATGAGGGCGGCCGTCGCCGCGACCAGCGGTGCCGCGAAACTGGTGCCCTGGACCCGCCAGTACGTGCCCGGCGGGCGGGCCCCGAAGACCCCGGTGGCCGGGGCGCTGAGCACGGTCTCGTGGCCGGTGACCGAGCCGGACCAGAGGTTGTCGTTGCTGTCCAGACCCGTCACGGCGAGCACGCCCGGCTCGCGGGCCGGGTACCACACGTCCCGGCTGGTCGAGCTGGCCAGGTTGCCGGTGCAGGCGACCACCACCACGTTACGGGCGAAGGCGTAGTCGAGGGCGGCGGCCAGGGGCTCACTGGTCTCGGTGCCGCCGAGGGAGAGGTTGATCACGCGGGCGCCGTGGTCGACCGCCCAGCGGACCCCGTTGGCGACGGTCATCGCGTCGTCGTACCGGTTCTCCTGGTCGAGCACCCGGACCGGGAGGATCTTGGCGTCCGGCGCCAGCCCGACCACGCCCCGGTCGTCGTCCCTGCGCCCGGCGATCAGACCGGCGACGGTGGTGCCGTGCCCCACCGGATCGGGCATGTCAGCGCCGCCGGGCACCAGGTCGACGCCGGGCAGCACCTGGCCGGTCAGGTCGGGATGGGAACCGTCCACGCCAGAGTCGATCACGGCGACGATGACGCCCCGGCCGGTGGAAGTCTGCCAGGCCGTCTGGGCCTGCAACTTCGCGAGCTGCCACTGCTCCGCACGGACCTGGTCCACCCCGGTGGGCTCGTCCAGCGGCGCCAGCGCGGCGGGTTTCCGGACGGCGGTGTTCGGGGCGGCCTGCGCGGGCGGGGCCAGCGGGCCCGCCACGGTGACGAGGGTGGCCGTCGCACCGAGCAACGCGCGCCCGACGAGCCGTCGGGCGGCACTCACTGACCGCCGATCCCTGGTCACATTCCCCAGCCGTTCATCGCGACAGAAACACGCTGCTCGGAGATTACCGGTTTTCCCGCACGCCACGGAGCCGGTCACGGAGACCGTCACCCTGGCGGAAGATGGGCCAGCTGCACCAGGCGTACGCCCTCCCGGCGGGTGACCAGGCGGCCGCGGCCGGGCGGCAGCGGGGCGGCCTTTACCTGGCCGACCAGCGGCCCCTCCTCCGGGGCACCGGACATCACCAGGCCGGGGGTGGAGAGCTCCCGCAGCCGCTGGATGATCGGCTCGTACGAGGTCCGGCCGGCGCCGCCGGAGCGGCGGGCCAGCACCACGTGCAGGCCGACGTCCCGGGCGTGCGGCAGGTGCTCCTCCAGCGCCCGCAACGGGCTGCTGGGCCCGCCGGCCACCAGGTCGTAGTCGTCCACCAGCACGAACAGTTCCGGCCCGGTCCACCACGACCGGTCGCGCAGCTCGGCCGGGGTTACCTCCGGACCGGCGAGCCGCCCCTGGAGGTAGCTGGCCGCCGACTCGATCAGCTCGGTGGTGTGCGGCGCCGCCGTGCCGTACCCGATCAGGTGCGGCGTCTCGATCGTGCCCATCAGGCTGCGTCGGTAGTCCACCAGCATCACCCGGGCCTGGTCCGGGGTGAACCGGTTGACGATCGAGGTGGCCAGCGCCCGCAGGAACGACGACTTGCCGCACTCGGCGTCGCCGAAGACCACGAAGTTGGGCTCGGTGGCGAAGTCCAGCACCACCGGGCTCAGGTCCGCCTCGGCCACCCCGATCGGGAAGGCCAGCCCGCTGGTCGCCGCCTGGTCCAGCTCGGCGTACGGCAGCACCGGCGGGAGCAGCCGTACCGGGGGTGCCGACGGCCCGGCCCAGGCCCCGGCGACCGCCTTGACCAGGTCGGTGGTCTCCCCGCCCAGACCGGCCACGCGGGGCATCGCGGCGAGGAAGTGCAGTTCGGCGGCCGTGATTCCCCGCCCCGGCTGGTTTCCGGCACGGTCGCGGCGACCGCGCGCTTGACCACCACCGAGTCGGCCGGGTCGCCGAGGCGCAGTTCCAGCCGCGAACCGAAGAGGTCCCGGATCGCCGGCCGGAAGTCCGACCAGCGCAGGGCGCTGGCCACCACGTGCACCCCGTACGCCAGGCCCCGCGTGGCCAGCTCGGTGACCAGCGGTTCCAGCTCCTCGTAGTCGGTGCGCAGGGAGTTCCAACCGTCCACGACCAGGAACACGTCGCCGAACGGGTCGGTGCCCGGCTGCCCGCCGGCCAGCGCCGCCGCCCGCCGCCGGCGCCAGGCCGCCATCGACTCCACGCCCGCCTCGGCGAAGCGCCGCTCCCGCTCGGCCAGCAGGGCGGCGATCTCGCCCACCGTCCGGCGTACGGCGGTGGCGTCGGCGCGCCCGCTGACCCCGCCGACATGCGGCAGGTCGCGCAGCGCGGCCAGCGCGCCGCCGAAATCCAGGCAGTAGACCTGCGCCTCGGCTGGGGTGTGGGTGAGGGCCAGCGCGCAGATCAGCGTGCGCAACAGGGTCGACCGGCCGCTGCGCGTGGTGCCGACCACGGCCACGTGCCCGGCCGCCCCGTCCAGGGCCAGCCAGTGAAGGTCCCGGCGCTGCTCGTACGGCTTGTCCACCACGGCCACCGGCACCTGGAGGGCGCCGTGCAGCTCGGGGTTGGCCACGGTGAGCCCGCGTACCGGGTCGGGGCCCACCGGGCCGAGCAGCTCGTCCAGGGCGGGGGACTCGTCCAGCGGCGGCAGCCACACCTGGTGCGCGGGTGGGCCCTGCCCGGCCAGCCGCCCGACCAGCAGGTCGAGCAGGGACTCGGTCACCTCCTCCGTGGCGGGCGGCGCGGCCGGGGCGGGCGGCTCGGGCAGCGGCACCGGATGGGTGGAGAAGGCGTGCAGCCGAGGGGTGCCGGCCGGCGTACCCGCCGCGCCGCCCCGACGGGGCACCGCGCCGGAGACGTACGCGGCCTTGAACCGGACCAGCGGGTCGGTGCCCGCGCGCAGGTAGCCGTGCCCGGGGCTGCGGGGCAGCTCGTGCGCGTCCGGCACCCCGAGCACCGTCCGGGACTCCAGCGCCGAGAAGGTCCGCAACCCGATCCGGTACGACAGGTGGGTGTCCAGCCCGCGCAGCCGCCCCTCCTCCAACCGCTGGGAGGCCAGCAGCAGGTGTACGCCGAGCGACCGGCCCACCCGGCCGATCTGGACGAAGAGGTCGATGAAGTCCGGCTTGGCGGAGAGCAGCTCGGAGAACTCGTCGCAGATGAGCAGCAGCGACGGCAGCGGGGCGAGCGGGCTGCCGGCCGCCCGGGCCCGCTCGTAGTCGCGCACGCTGGCGAAGTTGCCGGCCCGGCGGAGCAGCTTCTGCCGGCGCATCAGCTCGCCGTTGATCGCGTCGACCATGCGGTCGACCAGGGGCAGCGCGTCGGCCAGGTTGGTGATCACCGCGGCGGTGTGCGGCAGCCGCTCGAAGGGCGCGAAGGTGGCCCCGCCCTTGAAGTCGACCAGGACGAAGTTGAGCTGCTCCGAGCTGTGCGTGGCGGCCAGCCCCAGCACCAGCGTCCGGAGCAGCTCCGACTTGCCGGAGCCGGTGGCGCCGATGAGCAGGCCGTGCGGGCCCATGCCGTCCTGCGCGGACTCCTTGAGGTCCAGCTCGACGGCGCCGCCGTCGGCGCCCACGCCGATCGGTATTCGCAGCCGGTCCCGGGCGGCCCGCGGGGCCCAGCCCTGCTCGGCGGTGAAGTTCTGCGGGTCACCGATGCCGAGCAGTTCGGGCAGGCCGGGCTCGGCGCCGGGCGGGGCGTCAGGTCCGCGTACCGGGCCGGCGAGCCGCAGCGGGGCGAGCCGGCGGGCGACGGCCTCGGCGTCGGCGAGCGCCAGCCCGTCGGCCGCGCCGACCTCGGCGTGCCCCTCGGCGGAGTGCGAGTGCAGCCGGCCGTCGGCCAGGTCGAGCAGGAGGGCGTACCGGTCGAGCAGGCGGGGCGGCGGGGTGTCCAGGTCGAGCAGGGTGACCGCGTCGATGCCGCCGTCCCCGGCGAGGTCGGTGGCCCCGGTCAGGTCACCGCCGTCGAGCACCACCACCACGTGCGGGCCGTCGGTGGCCGGACCCGTCGGGCTGAACCGGGAGCGGCTGGCCAGCACCTCGTCGAGGAGCCGTTCCAGCTCGGCGGCGGAGCTGGTGACCAGCCGGACCGGGCCCAGCGCGTCGGTGCGGCTCGGGTGGTGGGCGTGCGGCAGCCACTTGACCCACTCCCAGCACGCCCGCCGCTCTGGGCCGGCGCAGACCGCGATCTGCAGTTCGTCCGGGGCGTGGAAGACGGCGAGCTGGGTGAGCACGGCCCGGGCCAGCGCCTGCGCGGCCGGCGAACCGGCGTCGCCGACGGCTCGAGCGACGGCTTCAGGTCGCGGCGCGGCGGCAGACTCGCCGAGCTGAAGTCGTCGTAGCTGCGCGGCGTCAGACGCGCCGAGCTGGAGTTGTCGCAGGGCGGGGCCGCGTACGAAGACCCGGGCGAAGCTGCGCAGCGACAGCGCCACCGGCAGGTCGGGCACCACCGCGTACGCGTCGAGGAAGCGCCGCAGCGCCCCCGCGGTCATCGGCTCCAGCTCCTCCAGCGGCCGGGTGACCGGCGGGACCAGCGGGGTGGCCAACGTCTGCGGCCCGACGGCGACCCGGACCACGGCGAAGTCGGGGTCGTCCGGCCGCCGCTCCCAGACCCGGTGGCTGTCCACCGTCGACCAGAGACGGCCGGGGTCGGGGTGCCGGTAGTAGAGCCCGGCCCGCTGTGCCCCGGCGGTCTCCCGGACCCGGCGCCGCAGTGTGGCCAGGTGCCGCAGGTAGTCCCGGCGGGCGGCCATCAGCTCCGACTTCCTCGGGCCGGCGCTGCCCCAGGAGGTCATCAGCATCGCCACCGAGGAGAGCCCGAACATGCCGCCCACCACGTACGAGTAGGCCCCGCCGCCGCGGCCGAACATCATCGCCATCGCCACCGTGCCGCCGAGCATGGGCAGCACCATCAGCGCCTGCTGCCAGCGCCCACCGGTGGCCACCGGGATCTCCGGCGGCGCCTCGACGGGCAGCTCACCGGCCGGAATCTCCGGCGCCGGGCGGCGTGGCGGCCGCTTGATGACGACAGTGGACACTGAGCCTCCCATGGCTCTCGGTAACCCGAGCCTGGCTCATCGTAGGTAAAGTCCTGTCGTCCGTCAGCCACGGTTGCCGTTCAACATGGAGAGATATCGATGACAAGCGGGCTGGCCCGGGTCACGATCAGCGCCCCGCAGCGCCGGGTGGACGTGGCCCTGCCGGAGCAGGTTCCCCTGGCCGAGCTGCTGCCGGAGGTGCTCCGGCACGCCGGCGAGGGGCTGGCCGACGACGGGGAGCGGCACGGCGGCTGGGTGCTGCGCCGCACCGACGGGGCGGTGCTGGCCACCGCGCAGGCGTTGCTGCCCCAGGGCGTCCGTGACGGTGAGGTGCTGCACCTCGTCCGGCCCGCGCCGAGTGGCCCGAGCTGGAGTACGACGACGTGGTCGAGGCGATCGCCGAGGGGGCCCGCCGCCGGGGCGCCGCCTGGTCGCCGGCGGCCACCCGGGCCGCCACGCTGGCCGGGGCGGCCGTGCCGCTCGCCGTGGGCCTGCTCGCCGTGCTCGCCGCCGGGCCCGGGCACCGGACCGGTTGGCCGGTGGCCGCCGCGGTGGCCCTGCTCCTCGTACTCGCCGCCACCGCCGGCTCCCGGGCGTACGGGGACGGCCTGGTCGGTGCCACCCTCGGTGGGTACGCCCTGCCGTACGCCGCCGCGTCCGGTGCCCTCGCGGTGGGCTCCGGCGACCCGGTCGGCCCGTTCGGGCCGCTGCGCTGGGTCGGCGCGCCCGAACTTTTGGCCGGCTCGGTGGCGCTGCTCCTGGTGTCGGTGCTCGGCCTGCTCGGGGTGGCCAGCCGGTCCCGGGTCTTCGTGGCCGGCGCGACCACCGGCGCCGCCGGGGCGCTCGCCGCTCTCGGCGGGCTCTTCCTCGACCCGGCGGGCACCGCCGCCGTGCTGCTCTGCGGGCTGGTCTTCGCGCTGGGCGGGCTGCCGCTGCTGGCCATCCGGCTCGGCAAGCTGCCGCTGCCGCCGATCACCCTGCCCGCCACCACCCCGGCCGGCGGTCCCGACGGGGTACGCGACCTGCCGGACCAGGGGCGGGTGCACGCCGCGGTGACCCGGACCGAGGAGATGCTCACCGGGATGCTGCTCGGGCACGCCGTGCTGGCGGTCGCCGCCGTGGTGGTGCTCGCCACCGCCGGCGGGCTGGCGGGTCGGCTGCTGGTCGCGGTCGGCTGCGCGGTGCTGCTGCTGCTGCTGCTGCTGCTGCGCTCCCGGCTCTTCGTGGCGGTCCGCCACCGGGTGCCCGCGGTGGCCGCCGGGCTGGCCGGGTACGCCCTGCTCGGCGCGGTGCTCGCCGATCGTGGCGGGGCGACCGGCCGGCTCGCGCTGGTCGTCGGCGGGCTCGCCGTGGCCCTGGTCGCGGTGGCGGCCGGCGCCACGTACGCCCGGCGGCCGGTCTCCCCGTACCTCGGGAGGCTGGCCGACCTGACCGACACCGCGCTGGTGGTCTCCCTGGTCCCGGTGGCCTGCGCGGTGCTGGACCTCTACGACCGGGCCCGCGGGCTGCTCGGCTGACCCAGCGGAACAGGCGTTACGCGCAGGCCCGGGTCGCTCGGCTGAGCGGCCCGGGCCCGTCGACGTCGAAGATCAGTGCTCGCCGCGCTCGGCGGCCTCCTTGGCGCGCTGGAACGAGGCCAGGATCTCGGCCTCGGCCTCGGTACGCCCCACCCAGGTCGCGCCCTCGACCGACTTGCCCGGCTCCAGGTCCTTGTACACCTCGAAGAAGTGCTGGATCTCCAGCCGGTCGAACTCGCCCAGGTGGTGGATGTCCCGCAGGTGCTCCTGGCGCGGGTCCTCGTAGGGCACGCAGAGGACCTTGTCGTCGCCGCCCTTCTCGTCGGTCATCCGGAACATGCCGATGGTGCGGCAACGGATCAGACAACCCGGGAAGGTGGGCTCGGGGACCAGCACCAGCGCGTCCAGCGGGTCGCCGTCCTCGCCCAGGGTGCCCTCGATGAAGCCGTAGTCAGCGGGGTACTGCGTGGAGGTGAAGAGCGTGCGGTCCAGCCGGATCCGGCCGGTCGCGTGGTCCACCTCGTACTTGTTGCGGTGACCCTTGGGGATCTCAACCGTGACGTCGAAATCCATCTCGCACGCTCCCTCGTTTGCCCACGCTGGCTAACGGAAACCAGTGGCGCCGCTCCCGGACGGGCGAATGACCCCCGCCGGCTCCGGCCGCCGCATAGTGTTCGGACCGAAGTAGTGTCACCCAGGGTGCTTTTGAGCGGGGGAGGAGGGGGTCGTGGGGAGGGAAGATTCACACTACCGCCCCGAAGGGGTTGACGGGCGGAAGTTCGGCCGTTCCGGTTCCGGCGGCGCCACCGGCCGGGTGCCGGTCCCCGACGCGCATCTTCCGCGTACCCCGGGCCGGGCGACCGGGTCCGCCTCCGTCGGCCGCGATCCCGACGGGTACGGCGCCAATCCGGTGGGCCGGGCCGATCCGGGACAGTACGGCCCGGACCCGACGGCCCCGCTGAGCTGGCCCGCGCCCGACCTGCCGGGCGGGGTACCGGTGAGCCCGCCGGCAGGCGGCATGCCGGTGAGTCCGCCCGCCCCGCCGTACGGCCCCGCTCCGGTCCCGGCCCCGCCGCCCCGCCGGAGTCGGCTCCGGCTGCTGGCCGTGCTGTCCGCTGTGCTGGTGCTCGCCCTGGCCGGCGCCGGGCTGGCCGTGGTCCGCCCCGGCCCGCTGGCCGGCTGGCTGGGCGAGGCCGGCACGCCCCAGGCGAGCGCCCAGCCGCCCGAGCCCGACCCGCCGGCCGTGCTGGCCGGCCTCGACGCCAACGCACCCCTGCCCACCCCCGATGGGGTACGCGCCGCGCTCGAACCGCTGGTCGGCGCCGCGGCGCTCGGTGACCGGGTGAACGTGTCGGTGGCCGACGTGACCACCGGCCGCGAGCTCTACGGCCGCGGCCAGGACACCCCCACGGTGCCCGCGTCGGTGACCAAGCTGGCGACCGCCGTCGCGGTGCTGGTCGCCCGGGGTCCGGCGTACCGGATCCCCACCCGGGCGGTGGCCGGCGCGGCCCCCGGCGAGGTGGTCCTGGTGGGCGGCGGCGACCCGACCCTCGCCGTCAACAAGGACGGCTTCTACCCGAACGCGGCCCGGCTGGACGACCTCGCCGCCCAGGTGCGCAAGGCGCTCGGCGGCACCGCCCCGACCAAGGTCACGGTCGACTCGTCCCTGTTCAGCGGCCCGGTCTACGAGCCCGGCTGGGATGCCGACATCCCCACCGGCGGGTTCGGCGCGGCGATCACCGCGCTGACGACCGACGCCGCCCGGCAGGATCCGGCGGAAGCCCGGGAGAACTTCGACGAGACCCACGGCGCGGCCGAGCGGGTGCCCCAGCCGGACCTGACCGCCGGCCGCCAGTTCGCCAAGCTGCTCGGGCTCTCCGGCGACGCCGCCCAGGTCAAGCGCGGCACCGCGCCCGCCGCCTCCGACGCCTCGGCGGGGGCGACGCCCGCGCCCGGCGCCGAGCTGGGCAAGGTCGAGTCGCTGCCGCTGGTCCGGCTGGTCGACATCATGATCAGCGACAGCGACAACGTGATCGCCGAGTACCTGGCCCGGCAGGTGGCCCTCGCCAAGGGCAAGCCGGCGTCGTTCACCGGCGGCGCGGCCGCCACCGACCAGGTGATCGGCGAGCTGGGCCTGCCGGCCGACGAGATCAGCCTGGCCGACGGCAGCGGCCTGTCCCGGACCAACCGGATCAGCCCCTCGCTGCTCACCGACCTGATCACCCTCGCCGGCAACGGCACCCATCCCGAGCTGGCGGCCATCTTCGGCGGCCTGCCGGTCGGCGCCTGGTCGGGGACCCTGGGCGACCGCTACCAGGCGTCGGTGACCAAGGCCGGGGCCGGCGTGGTCCGGGCCAAGACCGGCACGCTGACCGGGGTCAACGCGATCGCCGGACTGGTCACCACCGCCGACAACCGGCTGCTCACCTTCGCCGTGCTCACCGACCGGACGACCGGCAGCCTCGACGACACCCGGGAGGCCCTCGACCGGATCAGCTCCACGCTGGCTCGCTGCGGCTGCCGCTGACCGCCCCGCCGGTGCGACCGGCGTCGATCGGCGGTCGCGAGCCCGGGTCGGGGTGTCGCGGCGCGGGTACGGTGGGTTCATGGCGCAGTTCGTGGACTGGGATCTGGCCGCCGCCACCGCGGGGGCACTGGGCAAGTCGGGCCCCCGGGTGTCGTACGCCGAGGCCACCGATGTCGTCAGCGAGCTGCGACGGCTGACCGAGGACGCGGCGTTGCACGTCGCCGACTACACCGGCCTGCGCGCCCAGGTCGCCCACCCGCCCGTACGCGTGGTGGACCGCCGGGACTGGGCGGCCGCGAACATCGCCGGGCTGCGCGAGGTGATCACTCCGCTGGTGAACCGCATCTCCGGTGACAAGCGGCCCGGGCCGCTGACCGAGGCGATCGGGTCCCGGCTCACCGGGGTGCAGGCCGGCAGCGTGCTGGCCTACCTCTCCGGCCGGGTGCTCGGCCAGTACGAGGTCTTCGCCGGCGACCCCGGCCAGCTCCTGCTGGTGGCGCCGAACATCGTCGAGGTGGAGCGGAAGCTGGCCGCCGACCCGCGGGACTTCCGGCTCTGGGTCTGCCTGCACGAGGTGACCCACCGGACCCAGTTCACCGCCGTGCCGTGGATGCGCGCGTACTTCCTGAGCGAGGTGCAGGCGTTCGTGGACGCCGCGCAGGCGGGCGAAAAGCTGCTGGAACGGCTGCGGCGGGGCGTCGCCACGCTCTCCGACGCGGTGCGGGACCCGGAGAGCCGGGCCAGCGTGCTGGACATCGTGCAGACCCCGGCCCAGCGGGCCGTGCTCGACCGGCTCACGGCGCTGATGACCCTGCTGGAGGGGCACGCCGAATTCGTCATGGACGGCGTCGGGCCGCAGGTCATCCCCAGCGTCGAGTCGATCCGCGCGGCGTTCAACCGGCGCCGGGAGTCGGGCAACCCGCTGGAGAAGGCGATCCGCCGGCTGCTCGGCATCGAGGTCAAGATGCGCCAGTACGCCGAGGGCCGCAAGTTCGTGCACGGCGTGGTCGACCGGGTCGGCATGGCCGGCTTCAACAAGATCTTCGACTCGCCGCTGACCCTGCCCCGGCTGGACGAGCTGGGTGACCCGGACGCCTGGGTGGCCCGGGTGCACGGGCCGACCGGCGCCACCCCGGCCGCCTACTGAGCCCGTGGCCGCGCTCGCCCCGCCGGTCGCCGCCGTCCGGCTCGCCGTACGCCGGGCGTTGACCGGGCTGCCCGGGGACGGGCCGGTGCTGGTGGCCTGCTCCGGCGGCGCCGACTCGCTCGCGTTGGCGGAGGCCACCGCCTTCGTGGCGTCCCGCCTCGGCCGGCGCGCCGGCCTGGTGACCGTCGACCACGGTCTGCAACCCGGCTCGACGGAGCGGGCTGAGGCGGTCGCCGGCTGGGCCCGCGAGCGGGGTCTGGACCCCGTGGAGGCGGTGTCGGTGCGGGTCGACGGGCGTACCGGCGGCCCGGAGGCGGCCGCCCGCGAGGCCCGGTACGAGGCGCTGGTCGCCGCCGGCCGCCGGCACTCGGCCGCTGCGGTGCTGCTCGGGCACACCCGCGACGACCAGGCCGAGACGGTGCTGCTCGCGCTGGCCCGGGGCGCCGGCCCGCGCGGCCTGGCCGGCATGCCGGAGCGCCGCGAGCTGGCCGGGGTGCCGTTGCTGCGTCCGCTGCTCGACGTCTCCCGGGAGGACACCCGCAAGGCCTGCGCCGCGCTCGGGCTCACCCCGTGGGACGACCCGCACAACGCCGACCCGGCGTACGCGCGCGCCCGGGTTCGGGCCGACGTGCTGCCCGCGCTGGTCCGCGCGCTCGGCCCCGGGGTAGTGGACAACCTGGCGCGGACCGCCCGCCTGGTGGCGGCCGACACCGCCGCCCTGGACGCTCTCGCCGCCGCCGCGCTCGCCGCCCCGGCACCCGTCGAGCCGACAGCAGTCGCGTCGGCATCCGGTCAGAAGCGGTCGGCGCGGGCGGAAGTCCGGCCCGGCGCCGCTCCGACCCCGGCCGGGGGTTCGTCGCCCGCGCCGTCCTCGGCGGACGGGGTGACGGTGATCCGGCCGGTGCGGGCGGCCGAAGGCGGCCTGTCTGTCGCGGCGCTGGCCGCGTTGCCGGCCGCGGTACGCACCCGGGTGCTGCACGCCTGGGCCCGGGGTCTCGGCGCCTCGCCGGGCGCGCTGTCGCACCGGCACGTCGCCGCGCTGGACGCCCTGGTCACCGACTGGCACGGCCAGGGTCCGGTACACCTGCCCGGCGACCTGCCGGTGATCCGCCGCGACGGCCGCCTGACCACCTGAGCCGGTGTCGCCGGGATGGGCGGCGGGCTTGGGCCACCAGGTCGCCGAGGTGGCGCTGTCGGCCAGGTCGAGGACCGCGGCGCTGACGAAGAGTCCGAACGGGACTGCGGCCTGGGATGCCGCAAGATCGGCGAGCCGGCCTCGGCTTCGGTGCGGCCGGTGAGGCGCGATCCTGGGCTGGTGATCAGGCCTCGATCCGTTCCCGGAACGTGGTCCGGTAGGCGTGCGGGGTGGTGCCGACCCGGCGGCTGAAGTGGTGCCGCAGCGCCGCCGCGTCGCCGAAGCCGGCCTGGTCGGCGACGGTCTCCACACTCAACCGGGTCTCCTCGAGCAGCCGCCGGGCGAGCAGCACCCGCTGGTTGGTCAGCCAGTCGTGCGGGGTGGTGCCGGTCTCGGCGCGGAACCGGCGGGCGAAGGTACGCGGCGCCATCCCGGCCCGGGCGGCCAGCTCGTCCACGGTCACCGCCCGGTCCAGGTGGCCCATCAGCCACTCCAGCACCGGCTCCAGGGTGGGTGCCTCCGGCGCCTTCGGGATGGGTGCCTCGATGTACTGGGACTGGCCGCCGTCCCGGTGCGGGGGGACGACCATCCGCCGGGCCAGCCGGGTGGCGGTCGCCGACCCGTGTTCCTGCCGGACCAGGTGCAGGCAGGCGTCGATGCCGGCGGCGGTGCCGGCGCTGGTCAGCAGCCGTCCGTCCTGGACGTAGAGAGAGTTGCATCGCACCCGGGCCGCCGGGTACCGCCGTTGCAGGTCGTCCACGTGCCGCCAGTGGGTGGTGCAGTCCCGGCCGTCGAGCAGCCCCGCCTCGCCCAGCACGAAGGCGCCGGAGCAGACGCTGAGCACCCAAACGCCGCGGTCGGCGGCGCGGCGCAGCGCGTCCAGGACCGGCTCCGGGACGGCCGCCCCCTCGGCGTGCGCCGGCACGGCCACCAGGTCCGCGTCGTCCACCGGGGTCAGGTCGGCGTGCGGGGTGAGCAGGAAGCCGGAGCGGCTGCGGACCGGCCGGCCGTCCGCCGTGCAGACGTCGAAGCGGTAGCCGGGGAAGCCGTCGGCCGTGCGGTCGGTGCCGAACACCTCGGCGAGGACGCCGAGTTCGAACGCGGCGACCTGGTCGAGCGCGATGACGGCCACGGAGCGGAGCATGTGACGAGGGTAACCCGGCAGGTGGCAGAAATTCGATGCCCGCTGGCATTCCTGCCACTTTCCGGGCGGGGAGTCGGCGCGCAGACTGAGTGACATCCGGTGCGCACCGGCGGCGAAATCGATATCAACCACGCGAAAGCGAGCGCCGCCATGACCGTCTTCCTGCTCCTGCTCCTTCTGCTCTTCCTCGTCGTCGCGAGCGCCGTCGGGCTGACCGCCGACTCGCGGGACTCGGCCGACTGGAAGCCCACCGACGACGGCCGGCGGTGGAGCTCCCGTACCTGCTGAGCTGATTTGCCCGTTGCGAGCCGAAAATCCCGGGCGGGACCGCGCCAAAAGGGGCGGCCCCGCCGACGGAGGAGATCCGGCGTACGGCAGGCTAGGAGCATGGCTGACGGCTCCTGGTACGACGCCGACATCGACCACGTGATCATTTCCGAGGAACAGATCCGCGAGAAGACGGCGGAACTGGCCAAGCAGGTCTCGGCGGACTACGCGCACGTCGAGGACGGCCTCCTGCTCGTCTGCGTGCTCAAGGGCGCGGTCATGTTCATGGCCGACTTCGCCCGGGCGCTGGGCCGCCAGGGCCCGCCCGCCGAACTGGAGTTCATGGCCGTCTCCTCGTACGGCCAGGGCACCACCTCCTCCGGGGTGGTCCGGATCCTGAAGGACCTGGACCGGGACATCGCCGGCCGGCACGTGGTGGTCGTCGAGGACATCGTCGACAGCGGCCTCACCCTCTCCTGGCTGCTCCGCTACCTGGAGTCGCGCTCCGCCGCCAGCGTCGAGGTGGTCGCCCTGTTCCGCAAGCCGGACGCGGTCAAGGTGCCGGTTCCGGTCAAGTACGTCGGCTTCGACATCCCGACGGAGTTCGTCGTCGGCTACGGTCTGGACTTCGGCGAGCGCTACCGGGAGCTGCCCTACGTCGGCGTCCTGAAGCCCGAGGTCTACGCCCGGGCCTGAGGCCCCGCCGGCCCGACCCGCCCGGGCTCCGGATACGTCAAGCGGACGTTCAGCGGGCTTTCAGCCTTCCGGTCTACGGTAGATGCCGGTGACGTGGAGGCAACCTCCATGCCCGACCCCTCGAACCGCGTGACCGGGCGATCGGGTGGCCGGGTGGGGAGCTCCCCGCCACGCCGGCCCCAAACCCGGGTTCGCCGTACGCGTAAGTGCCGGGCTCGCAAGCTCACATCTGGCACGAACGGTGTACCGTCGAATGACCGCGGCGCGCAGGAGGCGCGCCTCGGGGTCGGGGCCGGCCCGCACGGCGGCTGCGGCCGCCGCCCGAGGCGGCGACACCAATCAGACGGTCAGGACGTCGATCAGGAGGATGCGGGCGTCTCGATGCCCGACGACAGTATGGAACGTACGCGTTTCTTCCGCCGACCGGTGGTCTGGATCATCCTGGTCATCCTCGGCGCCGTTGTACTCAGTCAGCTGTTCACCGCTGGCCCCAGCTACCACCGGGTGGACACGTCGGTCGCGCTTGACCAGCTCAACAAGGGCGGCATCGAGAAGGTCGTCTTCCAGGACAAGGAGCAGACGCTCCAGATTGACCTGAAGGACAAGGCCAAGTTCGACGACACCACCACCGACAAGATCCAGGCACAGTTCCCGTACGAGGTGGGCAACCAGGTCTGGAACGACGTTCTCAAGGCCAAGGCGGACAACAAGATCACCGGTCCGGCCGACACCAAGGTGTCGTCGGACAGCATCTGGGTGAGCCTGTTGGTCAACCTGCTGCCGATCGCCCTGCTGGTGCTCCTGCTGCTGTTCTTCATGTCGCAGATGCAGGGCGGCGGCTCCCGGGTGCTCAACTTCGGCAAGTCCAAGGCCAAGATGATCACCAAGGACACGCCGAAGACCACCTTCGCGGACGTGGCCGGGGCGGACGAGGCCGTCGAGGAACTGCACGAGATCAAGGACTTCCTGCAGAACCCGGCGAAATACCAGGCCCTGGGCGCCAAGATCCCCAAGGGTGTGCTGCTCTTCGGCCCGCCCGGTACCGGTAAGACGCTGCTCGCCCGGGCGGTCGCCGGTGAGGCCGGGGTGCCCTTCTACTCCATCTCCGGCTCGGACTTCGTGGAGATGTTCGTGGGTGTCGGCGCCAGCCGCGTCCGCGACCTCTTCGAGCAGGCCAAGTCGAACGCGCCGGCGATCGTCTTCGTCGACGAGATCGACGCCGTCGGCCGGCACCGTGGCGCCGGCATGGGCGGCGGCCACGACGAGCGGGAGCAGACCCTCAACCAGCTCCTGGTCGAGATGGACGGTTTCGACACCAAGGGCGGGGTCATCCTGATCGCCGCCACCAACCGGCCGGACATCCTCGACCCGGCGCTGCTGCGCCCGGGCCGCTTCGACCGGCAGATCCCGGTCGACGCCCCCGACATGGAGGGCCGCAAGGCCATCCTGCGGGTGCACGCCAAGGGCAAGCCGTTCACGCCCGACGTCGACCTCGACTCGGTCGCCCGGCGTACCCCCGGCTTCAGCGGTGCCGACCTGGCCAACGTGATCAACGAGGCCGCCCTGCTCACCGCCCGCAAGAACCAGCGGGCGATCACCAACGACTCCCTGGAGGAGTCGATCGACCGGGTGATCGCCGGTCCGCAGCGCCGGACCCGGGTGATGAGCGACCAGGAGAAGAAGATCACCGCGTACCACGAGGGTGGGCACGCGCTGGTCGCCTGGGCGCTGCCGCACGCCGCGCCGGTGCACAAGGTGACCATCCTGTCCCGGGGCCGGTCGCTGGGCCACACGCTGGTCCTGCCGACCGAGGACAAGTACACCCAGACCCGGGCCGAGATGATCGACACCCTGGCGTACGCGCTGGGCGGCCGGGCCGCCGAGGAGCTGGTCTTCCACGAGCCCACCACCGGCGCCGGCAACGACATCGAGAAGGCCACCCAGCTGGCCCGCGCGATGATCACCCAGTACGGCATGAGCTCCAAGCTCGGTGCGATCAAGTACGGCACCAGCGGCGACGAGCCGTTCCTCGGCCGCAACATGGGCCACGAGCGGGACTACTCGGACGCGGTGGCCGCCGAGATCGACGGCGAGATGCGGGCGCTGATCGAGCTGGCGCACGACGAGGCCTGGGAGATCCTGGTCGAATACCGGGACGTCCTGGACAACATCGTGCTCGAGCTGATGGAGAAGGAGACCCTCTCCACGGCCGACATGGCCCGGATCTGCGCCCGGGTGGCGAAGCGCCCGCCGATGGCTCCGTACCACGGCTTCGGCAAGCGCCAGCCCTCCACCGAGCCGCCCGTGCTCACCCCCGCCGAGAAGGAGGCCCTCAAGGCGCAGGCCCAGGCCGACGGCGCCTCGGTCGGCGGGTCCGCGAACAACTCGGACGGTACCCACTGAGCACCGACCCGACGGCCAGCTCCCCTGCGGGGGAGCTGGCCGTCTCCGCGACCGAGCCCGACGGCGAGGACGGGCTGGACTACGTCGCCGCGCGCCTGATCAGCGGCAAGCTGACCGGGCGCCCGGTCGAGGAGACCATCGACCTCGCCCGGATCGAGAAGGCCGTCCGGGAGATCCTCATCGCCGTTGGCGAGAATCCGGACCGCGACGGTCTCCAGCAGACGCCGGCCCGGGTCGCCCGCGCGTACGCCGAGCTCTTCGCCGGCCTGCGGGTCGATCCGGCGCAGGTGCTCACCACCACGTTCGAGGCCAACCACGAGGAACTGGTGCTCGTCCGGGACATCGACGTGATGAGCCTCTGCGAGCACCACCTGCTCCCGTTCCGGGGCAGCGCGCACATCGGCTACATCCCCGGGCCGGACGGCCGGATCACCGGCCTGTCCAAGCTGGCCCGGCTGGTCGAGGTCTTCGCCCGCCGCCCCCAGGTGCAGGAGCGGCTCACCTCGCAGATCGCCGACCTGCTGATGAGCCGGCTGGCCCCGCGCGGCGTCGTGGTGGTGCTCGAGTGCGAGCACATGTGCATGGCGATGCGCGGGATCCAGAAGTCCGGCGCCAAGACGATCACCTCGGCGGTGCGGGGCACCCTCCAGCACGACGCCAAGTCGCGTGCCGAGGCGATGGCCCTGATCATCCCCCGCTGAAGCGGTAAGGAGGGGCCCTTCTTGACAGGGGTCCCTTCTCGCGCGAGGCCGGCCGGGTGGAGCCGTGGTCAGCCGGCCAGCATCGCCAGGACGATCCCGGCGGTGGCCAGCACCGCCGGGACCAGGCACACCAGCGCGCCGAACCGGGGCGTCCGGTCCACCCGGTCCGTCGGGCGGGGCCGGAACAGCCGCCCGACCGTCAGCCAGCCCAGCATGAACGCGACCGCCGGCATCGGCAGCCCGACCACCAGCGCCACCACCGTCGCCGGACTGGTGCCGGTGGTGAGGAAGAGCACCACCTGGATCAGCGGGAGCACCAGCGCCAGCGGCCCGTACACCAGCAGGTTGCGGGGGCGCGCCGGCCAGCGCGCCAGGCGGGGCAGCCCGCGCGCGGCGAGCGTGTCGTCGGCGGCGTCCGCCCAGCCGCCGGCGGTGCGCAGGCAGGCCAGCACCGCCGCCGGACCGGCCGCCATCGACCGGGCCGCCTCGGTCACCTCCGGCGGCGTCGGCACCAGCGAGATCGCCGGAACGCCCAGCTCCCGCAGCCGTGACTGCTGCGGGGCCAGCCGCTCCCGGACGGCCGTCAACTCCTCCCGGGCCGCCGCCACCGACCGGGCCTGCTCGCTGGCGGCGGTCGCCGCGGCGCGACGTACCCCGTCGAGCTGGCGGGCGGCGGCCACATAGTCCGCCCAGGCCGCCTCGGCCGGGTCGATGTCCGCGGTGGGGCCACCGGACCGGGGCGCGGGCACGGGCGCGCCGGTCTCGCTCACGCCGCCGCCTCGCTGCTGAGCCGAATGGTTCGCTCGCTCCGCTCGCTCACGGCACCGCCCCCTCCCCGAACGGCACCAGCACCGTTCCCTGCTCGCCCGGACCGTCCCAGAGCATCGCCCGCTCCGGCCGGGGCCGCCACAGCACCGGCCGGTCGAAGAGCTGCTCCAGCCGGCTGCCCGGCACGTCGGTCACCACCACGGCGGTGAGCTTGTCCACCTCGCCCTCCGGGCCGAGCAGCCCGGCCAACGGCCCCATGGAGCGCCACCAGCCGAGCAGGTGCCGCCCGGCCGGCGGCCCCTCCAACAGCAGCGACCGCAGCCGGTCGGGCGGCAGTTCGGCCGCGTCCGGCACGTCCAACCCGAACACCACCAGGTAGCCCGGCTCGTCCGTCTCGATCGCCGCCCGCAGGCCGGCCACGTCGACCGTGTCGACCTCGTGCCGCTCGGCGAGCTCGGCGGCGAGCGCCGCGGCCGGCTCGGCCGACCCGTTCGCCAGCGGCGCCAGCACGAACCGGGCCGCGGTGTGGTGTGCCGCCACGCTCCGGGCAGCGGTCAGCAGCAGCCGTGCCGCCTCCTCGTCGCGGCCCAGCACGGCGAGGTTCCGGCCGGCGGCCGGCCCGAGCGGGACGGCCACCGTGGAGCGGCGGAGGTCCACCGCCCGGCCGAGCAGTGCGGCCGGCGTGTGCGCCCGCCCGGCCAGCGCGGCCCGGTAGCGCGGGTCGTTGGCGAGCAGCGGGCGCGCGTACCCGGCGAAGACCACCGGCGGGCTGGCGTCCGCGGGTCGGGCCGACCAGAGCCGGTGCCGAAGCCCGGCGAGGAGCTCCGGATCGGCGTGCGGGTCCGGGAACCGGATCATCCGCTCGTGGCCCCGGGTCGCCCCGCGCGGCCCACCCAGCCCGCCGGCGGTGTTCACCACCGCGCTGCCCACCGGCAGGCCGGCGGCCGCGTCGTTGGTCGGCTCCAGCACCGCCGAGCCGCCGGCCAGCGCCACCCGGACCGGGAACTGGCCGAGCAGCGGGTCGCGCGGGCCGCCGATGCCGAGGTCTCCCTCTCCGGCCAGGACCAGGTGGATCCCGTACGCCCGGGCGGCGCGGGCCAGCGCGTCCAGTCGGGCCAGCGTGTCGGTGGCCAGCCGGTCCCGCTCCCGCAGCAGCAGCGGAAAGTTGTCGATCACGCAGACGATCCGGGGCAGCGCTTGATGCTGGCGCAGCTCCGGGTAGCGCTGCCCGCCGGCCCGCCGGCCGGCCTCCTCCCGGCGGCGCAGCTCCGCCGTCAGCTCGCCGAGCAGATCCGCCACGTACTCCCGGTCGGCTGCCATCCCGGCGGCCCGGACCTGTGGCACCCAGGTGCGATCCCGCTCGACCTGGAGGAACTCCACGAAGGACTCACCCTCGCCCAGATCGGCCAGGTAGAGGGCCAGCTCGTCGGGGCCGTACCGGGTGGTTAGCCCGAACAGCACGTTGGTGAGGAACGCCGCCCGACCCGCCCCGGACCGGCCGCTGACCAACCAGTGCGGGGTCAGCTCGGTGAAGCCGAGGCTGACCGGCCGGCCGGCGGCGTCACCGACCATGGTGGACAGCCCGTCGACCGCGCTGTCGACCCATAGTTCGTCGGGCGGCAGCAGGTCGGTCAGGGCGAGCCGGGAGCCGTCTTCGATCTGCCGGGCCAGCCGGCGGCAGACCCCGACGACCAGTTCCTCCGGCGGGTCCTCCGCCACGAACACCGGGCAGTTGAGCCCGCCCGGCGGCTCCGCGCCCGGGCTGCTGAAGCCCGCGCCAGGCGGATCGCCCACCAGCGCGTACGCGGTGCGCACCGCCAGCGGGGTGGCCTGCGGCAACGGCTCCTCGTCCGGCCAGCCGGCCACCACCAGGTGCAACCCCGCCCGATGCCCCCCGGCGGCCAGTGCCCCGAGCCGGGCGAGGTCGGCGGAGGCCGTGCCATCGGGCAGGGCGGCCACCACCAGCAGCAGCGTACGGTCGTGCCCGCGCTGCCGGGCCGTACCCGCGGCCACCCACTGCTCGGCCTCGGTCAGCACCGCCCGGAGCCCCGCCACGTCGGTCGCCGGCGGCGGTAGCAGCCCCGCGTCGGCCAGCGCCGCGAACCCGGCGAAGGTGGCCCCGGTGCCGGTGCCGGTGCCGGTGCCGGTGCCGGTGCCGTCGACCGCGCGGGCCAGCAGGGCGCCGGCCGGGGTGGCGGCGAACAGCCGGAGCAGGAGGGCCCGCAGCAGACCGGCCACCCGCGGATCGCCGGCGTCGGCGTCGATGCTCAGGTGTCCACTGCCGACCAGCGGCACCAGCGCGGGGAACCGGGCATCGTCCAGGGGCGCGGCGGTGCCGACCCGGACGACGGGCGGCGGGCCGTCCCCGGGCGGGGTGGTCACCGCCAGCGCTTCCAGCGGATCGCCGGCCCAGCCGGGTGCGGCGAGCGCCGCCGCCGCCCGGAGCCGCTCCGCCAGCTCGTACTGCCGATGGTGGTCGGCGGGCGCGGGCCGGATCTCGTCGAGGATGCCGGCGGCCGCGGTCGCGGTGGCCTCGGCCCGCCGGTGCAGCGCGGCCGCCCGACCGGCTCGCGCCTTCGGACTCGCCACCGCGTCCACCTCTCTTCCCGAGGCCGACATCTCCTCCCGAGCTGTGACGGTATCCCAGCCGAGGGCCGTCCCCCGGGATGTCGGTCGGCGCTGCGCCGGTGTTTGCCCCGGTGGTGAGCCGGCTCACCCGGATCCCGTCCGGCGGGCCCGCGCCGGGCGGCGTCCGCCCGGCGGTTCGCCACGATCCGGGGATCTGGGGCATTGGGTACGCGGCACGCAGCCGATAGCCTCAGGAGGTGGAATCAGTGCAGCCCCCCGCCGGTTCCCAGGTCTCCCGCGTACCGGCGCAGCGGACCCCGCCCGAGCAGTTGGCGCCTCCCGCGCCGGCCCCGGCGCCGGAATGTCCGCGGCGGCCGCTGCGTACCGTCCTCGCGGTCGTCGCCGGGGTGCTGGCGCTGCTCTGTGCCGGCGGTGCCGTCGTCGGTTTCGTGCTGTACGACCGCGCCACCGCGCCCGACCGCAGCGCCCCCGAGGTCGTGGTAGTCAATTACCTCCAAGCCATGCTGGTGCGGCGCGACGACAACAGGGCGAAGCTTTTCACCTGCGACGGTCCGATCCCTTCCATTGACAGCTTTCGAGGCCAGATCGACAGGCGGCAACAGGAGTTGGGTGTCACGTTCTCGATCAACATCGAGAACGTCGCCGCCTCGAAAACAGATTCCTCGAAGGCCACCGTCATCGCCGTGATCAGGCGAAGTGCCGTGGTGGACGGAGTGCAACAGAGCCTCACGGACACATGGCGTTTCGGGCTCAGAGATCAGAATGGTTGGCTCGTCTGCTCTGCCCAGCCCTTGTGAGGGCTCATTCGAGCCAGAGCAGGTGGACCGGGACCTCCAATGTGACCGGTGCCTGGCCGCGCCACGCCCACCGGTACCACTCCAATTCCGGAGCAACCCGGACGCAGATGTCCCCGTCCGCGCCGGCGTAGGTCTCGGTCACCGCGCGAAGGTCGCGCTGCTCGGTCGCCCCGGTCACGTGCACCACGCGCCGGCCGGTGACCGAGTCCGCCTCGACCACCGGGGTGGGTGGACGACGGGTGGGCGCGTCGAGGGAGACCAGCCGGAACCCCGACCCGGCCGGCCGGGCGGCCGGCCCCCGCTCGCCAACGGTCTCCACCCACACCCGCTCCACTGGCACCAGCGGCGCGAAGACCTCCACCTGTTCCGCCTCGGCGCGGTACCACTCGTGCTCCGGGATGACCGGCACGTACGTCCGGCTGCCCTGCACCACCCGCTCGTCGGCGCGCAGATCGCCGCGCCAGCCGAGGCCGGGCAGGCCCACCAGCACCCGACGGCCGCGCAGGTCGACGCGCCCGGCGGCGGGGACGATCTCGACCGGTCGGGGCGGCAGCGGCGCCCAGTCGGGCTGGTCCGCGAAGGGGTCGGGCAGGGGATTGCTCATGGGCCGACAACCCTCATGCGGTGCCGGCCAGCGGTGCACCGCGCTTTCGCATGAACGGCACCGGGTTGATCGCGCCACGGCTCGACCGGTCGCTGTTGACGTGCACCTCGAAGTGCAGGTGCGGGCCGGAGGAGTTCCCGCTGCTGCCGGAGTAACCGATCACCTCGCCGGCCTCCACCGTCTGTCCCGGCGCCACCTTGGGCCGCTGGACCAGGTGGCAGTACCGGGTGATGTACCCGCCCGCGTGCAGGATGTCCACGAACCAGCCGCAGCCGCCCTTGTCCGGCCAGCCGTCCCGGTCGCAGTCCCGCCGGCCCGAATGGTCGGGGTCGCAGCGGGCCACCAGGACCCGGCCCGCGGACGCGGCGTGGATCGGCGTCTCCTTGTCCGCCGCCAGGTCGACCCCGTTGTGGCTGCTGCGCTCGGCGGTGCGGAAGCCGGAGACGATGCCGCCCGGGAGCGGCGCCGTCCAGCCGGAGGCGGCGATCCGGGTGCCGGCGGCGGCGTCGCACACTGCCTTTCCGGCGATCTCCACCGTGCGGGCCGCGCCCCCGGCGAGCGCGTCGACGATGCGGGCGGCCAGGTCCTCGTGCTTCGCGTACGCGTCCGGGAAGGCGCTGACCTGCACCCGCTGCGCCACCACGGTCAGCGGGCGCCGCTGCCAGTCCGGCACCTTCAGCAGTTTCTCGTAGAACTTCCCGGCGGCGTACGACGGCGTCATCCGCTGCTGGACGCTGCCCCAGCCCGGGCGCTGCTGGAAGAGGCCCAGCGAGTCGTGGTCGGAGCCGACGCCCTCGTGCGGCAGCGCCAGCGACGCCGGCACGGTGCTGTTGGCGAGGTTGCGCAGCGCGGACTCCTGCATGGCGGTGGCCAGCGCGACGACCCAGCCCCGGGCGGGCACCTTCATGTCCTGGCCGACCTTGATGATGACGGCGGCGTTGCGCAACTGGCCCTCGCCGTACTCGCTGAAGCGCGGCATGTCCCCGGTGACGTCGACCTGGTAGGCCGCGTCGCAGTCCAGGCCGGCGGTCAAGCCGTCCTTCTCGTCGCCGCCCAGTTCGGTGAGGAAGAATGCGCCGGCGCCGCCGACGCAGCAGAGCAGGGTGAGCACCGTGGCCAGTGCGGCGACCAGCACGCCGAGCCGCAGCTTGCGTCGGCGCGGGATCGCCCCCTCCGCCACGGCGCTCATTGCCGCTCCCAGTCGACCACGTCCACCAGCCACCGCCCGTCCGAGGCCACCAGTTCCAGCCGGAGCCGGCCGTTGTCGAGCGGCACCATGGCCTCCACGAACGACTCCGTCCGGGGCCGGAGGGTCACCTGGCCGGCCATCCGCCGGGCCGGCACGCTCTCCGGGTCGGCGCCGGTCAGCTTCTCCGTCAGCGCCGCCGTGGACAGCGGTCGCAGCCGGCCCTGCCAGTCCTCCCCGCTGCTGCCAGGGCCGGTCAGCCAGGCGGTGGTGAAGCGGCCGGCGGTCTGCTCGGGGGTCAGTTCGCCCGGCCGGGTCTTCGGCGAGGGCGCCGTGGAGCTCGCCAGCACCCCGTCGTCACCGGCCTCCGGGTCGGCCGTGCTGATCGGCTCGCGTGGCCGGTTGCTCAGGCCGACGGTCCGGTCGACCGGACCGGAGACCAGCCGGGCCACGCCGATCACGCCGAAGACCAGGGCGGCGATCACGAGCGCGATGCCGAGCCGGGACCGCAGCACCCGGGTGACCAGGAATTCCAGCGCCCGACGCATCGGCCTCACCGCGCCTCGGAGCGCACCCGAGGTGCCGGCTTGGCCGGCGCGCGGTCGGTCGAGCCTGGCCGGTAGATGGCGAAGGAGGGAGCTTCCTCGGGCACGTCGGGCTCCGTCCAGCTCGCCGGCTGCCGGCGGGGGCGCGGCGCGGTGGGGCGACGCCCGCCCTGCGGTTCCGGTCCCGGGGCCACTTCGGTCCGCTCCCGCCCGTCCGGCCGCTGGCGCTCGCCGTGCGACGGGTCCTCGTGCCGGGCCTCCGGCCGGAGGCTGCTCTGGTCGGGCACGACGCCGCGTCGGCGGCCGACCGCCGGCTCGGCCGTGCCGCCGGGCTCGGCCACGTCCAGCCGGGCCGCCACCCGGATGTCGCGGAAGAACCGGCGGTGCCAGGAGCCGGCCGAGCTGATCGCCTCGCTGCTGTCCTTGCCGCCGAGCTGGGTGATCCGCCGGTACGGGCGGAGCAGCAGCCAACCCACCACGCCGCAGAGCCAGACCAGGACCACCTGGAGCCAGCCGGGCAGGGTGGGCGTGTTCATGATGAGATCGACCGCGAACAGGTAGATGGCCGCGCCGGTGCCGAAGATGGCGATGTTGAAGACCGCCGCGACCACCGCGTTCGCCAGCCGGCGGAGGCCGGCGCTCGCCGGCCGCAGCAGACCGACCGTGCCGAGGATCGGCGCGGCGATCACCGCCCAGCGGAAGATCAGGAAGCCGAGCAGCACCAGCAGCGAGGCGGTCAGGTCGAACATCGCGAAGAGCAGCGAGGCCAGCACCGCGATGAAGCCGGCCCCGATCCGGTCCATGTCACGGACGCCCTGAAGGTATTCGTACGCCTCCGGGTCCTCCGTCTTGATCTGCTCGGCGACCGTCATCCACTGCTGCTGCTTGGCCTTGATGACCGTCTCGCGAGTGGCCGGGTTGGCGCGGATTGACTGCGCCTCACCCCAGGTCAGCGACTTGGCGTCGTAGAGCGCCGGACCGTACTTCTTGGCGGTCTCGCTGTCGGCCGAGCCGAGCACGCCCCGCAACCAGTTCCGGTAAAGCATTGTCTCGGTGGCGGTATCGCTCGCCCGCACAGCAGGCACCCGCATTTCCGCAGGTCAGAGACTCGCGGTGGCCCGCCGTGCAATGGTCGTGCAGTTGGCAGCGCACCGTGTTGTCCTCGAACTGCCCTGCACCATGGGACGATGACCAGATGAGCCTGCGTGACACGAACGGCGTTTTTGTTGTCACCCAACTGGCGCTCATGGCGATCGGCTGCCTACTGCTCGTAGCCGGCCTCCGCATCGCCGTGACGCGACGGTTGTACAAGATCGGGTCCGGCTCCGGGCAGACGTCTACCCGAGCGTTTCGTATCGGTAGCGGTGTCGCCCTGGCTGGCGCGAGTCTCCTTGCAGGGCAAGTCGTCGTGGCTATGAACATGCCCTCTCCAATTCAGAACGTTCTCATCGGGGTAGCGCTGCTCACTTTCCTCGCTGCGGCAGGCTTGTTCCTGCCCCAACGGGGCTAACCATCACTCAGCCACGCATCGTGATGTGCCGGGGCAGCCGTGCAACATCGCCATGCGCGGCCAGCTCGGACAGGGCTTTGGCGATCTCCCGGTCGCGCCCGTCGACGGCGTGCAAGTACCGACGGGCCGCAGCCATGGACGAGTGACCCAGCCGCTTCATCAGGTCCGCCAGGGTCGCGCCAGTCTGCGCGGCGAGGGTCTGACCGGTGTGCCGCAGGTCATGGAACGTCAGGTCATCCAGGCCCACCGCTTTCCTCGCCCGAACGAATGCCTGATACAAGGTGTCCCCCCGCAGTGGCGATCCGTCGCGGCTGATGAACAGCCGTTCTTTGCCCGCGTACTCATCCAGATGCAGGCGGATCACCGGTACGACGTGCGGCGGGATGGCGATGGTTCGTTTGCCGGCCTCGGACTTGGGATCTTTGTCGAACGCCTTTCCCCGGTCGTGCAGCGGCTCAACACGTGCCTTACGGACGGTGATCGTGTGCTCGGTCAGGTCAACATCAGAGACGCGCAGACCCGCGATCTCTCCACGCCGCAGGCCGCACCATGCAGCGATGAGAACCGCCGTGCGGTATCGCGGGTTGATGGCGTCGACCAGGGCGACAACCTGAGCCGGGGTGGCGACTGGACGCTCAGCGGCGTGGACCGTACCGGCACCCGGGATCTGGCACGGGTTCCGGGCGATGATGCCCTCACGGACGGCGGTGTTCATGACCATGCGCAGGAACCGATAGGACTGAGATATAGAGGTGCGGCCACCGGTGCCGCGCAGGGCGGCGGCATGCCACTCCCGGACCCTGCTCGCGGTCACCTGCCGAAGGGGCAGGTCTACCAGCGGTGCCAGGTGAAGCCGTAGGTTCCGCTCGCACGTCTCCCGCCAGCGGACACCGATCTTCGGGCTGTCCCGCAGGATGGCCCGCGCGTAGTTGCCGAACGTTTCCGCCGCCGCGCGGTCGTCCAACCAGGTGCCACGCGAGATGTCCGCCTCCACCAACGTCAGCCAGCGGTGAGCATCGGTCTTGGTCTTGAACGTGTGCGGCGCGTTCTGCCGAGCGACACCACCAGGCGGCAGGAACGAGGCTTGGAAGCGGCCCGAGGGCAGTTTGCGAACCATGCCGAACTGACGGCGCTTCCCCATCAGGCCACCGCCCTTCCGCCCGACCACGCCACGGTGACCGGCTCGACAGTGCCGGCGGCGATGAATTCTGCGAGCGCGGCTTCTGGGATGCGGACATGGTGGCCGCCGAGCTTGACGTAGCGGATGCGTCGCTCGGCGATGAGCCGGCGGGGGAATCGCTCGGTGGTGCCGAGGCGGGCCGCGGCTTCCTTGACGGTCAGCAGCTTCTCCACTCGGTGGCCTCCTTCCCGGTCGGATCGATGGCTGCGGTTGCCGAAACGTTAGGCGGGTCGGCGGCCCGTCTGGCGGCGTCGAGCTGGGCGCGCCATTGGATGCGTTCGGAGATGGCGCGGAGGACCCGGTGGCCGAGGGGTGGCACGTCGGGGTCGGTGGGTTTGGCGAGTTCCCAGGCGTGCCGTTGTTCGCTGGCCGGGGCGGTGTCTGCGTCGGTGGTGACGCCGAGCAGCGCCTTGACCCACTCCCTGCGGTCGGCCCGGTGGTCGGTGAGGGTTTTGCCGGACCACTGCCGGGAGATGAGGACGCGTCGGCCGCCGATGCCGAGGGTTTCCCGCTTGTGGACCTTGTTCTTGCAGTTCCCCGGCTTGAGCCCGGGTCGGGCTTTCTTGGGTTGGATGCCGTAGAGCAGCCAGTTGGCGCACCGCTCGGAACACGGGGTGTGCCGCAGCTCGGCCCAGAGCCGTTCCAGGTGGGCACGTTGCCGCCCTGTGGTCACGTCGTGGCAGTCGGCGGCCTGCTTGGTGAGGTACTTGGTGATGTAGCCGACGCACCGGTCCGCGTCTTTGGTGCCGGCGAGGACGCCCTTGGCGTCGACCTGCGAGCCGAACCGGACCACGTGCACGGGTTCGGCGTCGGGGTCGGCGTCGACCAGGTCCAGGGCCTCATCCCACGACGGCAGCAGCTCGCCGGTGGTCGGGTCGGTGTAGCCGCCCGCGTTGGCGTCCCACTGCGGCGCCCTTCCCGGTTCGTAGACCAGCTCGTCCACCGGGGGCCACCACACCTGGTGGTAGGTGGCGGCGGCGACTTGGCGGACGAGGGCGCGGGGGATGGTGCCGCGCATGGCGAAGTGCGCGTGAGGGGCAAGCCGGCGTTGCGGCTCTACTGCGCCCGCGTATTGGACGTTCCATCCGACCGCCCGGCGCAGGTTCTGCCAGAACCGATCGAGCAGCCGAGGGAAGTGCACGGCATCCCAGGCGGCCCGCCGGTAGTCGTAGCTGTCCGGGTCGACGGGCGTACCGTCGGAGTGCACGCGGCCGTAGGAGTCGAGGGTGAGGGTGAGGAACATCGACGGCCGGAATACCTGCCCGGAGTTGCCCTCGAAGGTCCGCCCGATGGTGCGGTTCTCGACGGGCAGGCGGGGCAGGTCCGGGGCGTCCTGCCGACGCTTGGTCGACCGCACCCGCCGCTTGCCGTCGCCGTCCTCCGGGTCGTCGCTGGCGTGCGGCGGCGCGGGTCTGCCCCGGAGTCCTTCGGTGGTGATCTGGCCTTCGAGTTCTCCGATGGCGTCGTCCAGGTCGGCTACTTGATCCCACTGCGAGGCGCGGGCGGCTTCGTCGCGGGCGAACTCGAGATGAGCCCGAGCCACGATCAGCCCGCGTTGCGCGTCGGTGGCCGGCAGGGGGCCGGGGTCGGGTTCGTCATCGCGGTGCCAGCCGTCCCGGATCTGCTGCTGTCGCAGCCGGCGGGCACGCTTCGCACACGCCGGGCACTTCGCCTCTTGGGTGGCCCCGCACGGCATGTCGATCACCTCGGTCTGCCCCGAGTCCAGGTCGGTGCGGCGGAGGCTGACGGGGCGGGTGCAGACGCCGTAGTCGGCGGCCAGGTCGGCGACGACGTCGACGGAGCGAGGCATGAGCATCCGGGCGGCCCGGGAACCCGGCCGCGGGTCCTCCCGACGGGAGGCAGGCGCGGCCGGGGTGAGGGTGGGCAGGGTCGGGACGGTCGTCATTGGCTCACCTCCCGGCACGGGGCCAGGTCGCGCACCCGGACCAGCGGACGCCGGTCTGCGGCCGGGGTGGTGTGGTCGTCCCGGCGCGGGTCGAACACCGCCACGCCGGTCCGGGTGGTCTTCGCCCGGTACATCGCGGCGTCAGCATCCGCCAGGGCCACGGCGAGGCCGGCCGGACTGGCGGGGGCGAGCCCGATGCTGGCCGTCACCGACACCACGGCACCGGAGGGCAGCCGGACCGGGGCGGCGATCGCAGCGGCCAGCTGGCGCACGGCGGCGGCCGGGTTCGGGTCGAGGATCAAGGCGGCGAACTCGTCTCCGCCGAGTCTGGCGGGCACGCCGTGAACGGTGCGGAGCCGGTGGGCGACGGCGGTGAGCACCGCGTCTCCGGCGGCGTGGCCGTGGGTGTCGTTGACGGGCTTGAAGCCGTCCAGGTCGACCACCGCCACCCACGGGCGAGCCGGGGCGAGTTGTTCCCAGCCGGCGGCGAGGCCGGCGCGGTTGGCGATGCCGGTGACCGGGTCGCGCTGGATGGCGCGTTGGAGGGCGGCGACTTCATAGCGGGCGGCGGAGAGCCGGTACTGGTCCCAGCAGAACAGGATGAGGCCGCCGACCAGGAACAGGGTGGAGAAGAAGTGCTCTTTCATCGGGTCACCTCCCGAGTCAGCGGGGTGCCGTTACGGCGGACGAACGCGGTCGACGGCACCGGCACGACCGGGGCCGGAGCGACCGGCGCGGGGCGGGCCGGCGGCTCGACCGGGACCAGGGCGACCGGTTCCGGCGCAGCAGTGGCCGGCGGGTTGAGGGGCGGCGCAGCCGGCTCGACCGGCCGGGCCGGCGGGTTGACGGCCGGCGCAGCCGGGGCGTGGACGGGTTCGTCGGCGGGGGCCGGGGTGGGTGTGGTGGCGAGGATGAGCTTGGACAGGCCCATGAAGGCCAGGGCGGGGACGGCGGACAGCAGCCAGCCGGACAGGCCGGGCTTGGCGACGGCGAGCTGCGCGGCGAGGGAGAGGGCGACGGCGGCGACGAGCAGGAACATCGGGTAGCCGATCGGGCCGCCGGTGCGCTTGCGGCGGCGGATGGTGAGTAGGGCGGCGATGGGGACGAGTTCGGAGATGACGGCGTTGGCCCAGCCGAACCAGGCCCCGGTGCCGGGCGGGCTGTTGTCGAGGGTCCAGTCCTTGACGTGGGTGAACGAGGCGGCCCCGGCGAAGCCGGCGACGAGCAGGAGGATGACGACGAGGACCAGGCCCTCGATGCGTTCGGCGCGGGTGTGGGTGGGGTGGGGTTTCATGCGGCACCGTCCAGAATCTCGCCGTCGATCACGCGCAGCCGGCCGTAGGTGTGGGCCATGTCGCGGATCTCGTCGTCGGTCAGGTAGGAGAAGCGGACCCGCATCGGGGTGGGGTCACCGTCGATGACCACGAACCCGACACCCGGCAGGGACTGCGGGATGCGGTCGCACAGGGCTCCCCGGTCGCGCATCCCGTCCCCGAGGACCAGGTCCACCTGCGCGGCTTCCGCGAGTCGGAGGCCGATGCGGGTGGGGAACAGGTCCCGGAACGGCAGCACTTCCTTGCGGGGGTCCTGAATCGCGGCGACGACATGCACGCCGACGGCGCGGCCCTGGGACAGCAGGATGGACAGGGCGGCCTTGATGCGGTCCTTCAGCTGGCGGTCGGTCAGGTAGGCGGTCAGGTTCGCCAGCTCATCGATCACGAGGACGATCAGCGGCTCATCCGGAGTCGGGACGTGCTGGCGGGTCCGGCCGTGCAGGTTCCTCGCCCGGTTGCGGGCCAGAGCGGCGGCGTCCTCGATCAGCTCGCACATGGCCGCGTAGTCCTTGCAGGCGAACCGGGCGAACATCGGCGCACCAATGCCCAGTTCCATGCCGCCTTTCGGGTCGAGGCCCCAGAGTTGGACGAGGCCGGAGGTGGTGCCGGCGGCGAGGGAGCGGACCACGGACCAGATGACCGAGCCCTTGCCCGATCCGGTGGCGCCCACGACCAGGACCTGAGTGCCGAACAGCCGCAGGCCGTAGCCGTCGCCGTCCTCCTGGCGGCCGACCGGGAGGGCGGTGAACTCCGGCACCGCAGGCACGGGCAGGGGCCGGACGACGCGGGCGAGGGGGTCACCGCGGAACAGCGTGAGGAGCACGAGGTCGGTGCGCTTGCCGGGGGACGCTTTGACCTGGCGGACGCCGAAGGTGTGCGCCAGCCTCTCGGAGACGCGGGCGAAGTCGTCGGGGATCTGCCCGGTGACCATCCGCACCGTCACCACGTCCACGCCGGACCCGCAGCGGACGGACTTGAGCACCGGCAGGACGGTGTGTCGGTCGAAGGAGATCGCCAGCTTGGCCGTGACCATCGCCGCCAGCCACTTACGGCGGTAGACCCAGCGCCGGTAGCAGGACAGGATCGGCCACCACCCGAACCGCAGGAACGAGGGCCGGTGACCGAAGCCCCACCCGGCGGCGACGGCGGCCACCGAGGCGACGAGCCCGACCGGACCCGCCCAGCCGAACCGCAGGTACAGCCAGCCGAACACCACGACCGGGGCGGTGACGTACCAGAAGCGGAACAGCAGCCAGACGAGCCGGCAGAAGCCCTTGATGGTCCACCAGGTCAGGGCCAGCCACGTCGGGATGCGGATGATCGGGGTCCGGATGTTGATCGGGGCCGGGTCGATCCGGTCACCCCGGATCACGTTCACCAGCGGCATGACTCAGCCCTCCCCGACAGCGGCGGCGAACAGAGAGCCCTGCCCCGGAGCGCCAGGGCGACGACGGACCACCCGACGGCGCACCGGGCGGGCCGGGACGAGCGCGGCCAGGTCGACCAGCCCCGACTCCGGGGCGGGAACGTGGCGGGTCATGGTCGGCAGCCACCGGCCACGACCGAGCACGGCGCGCAGGTCGACGCGGTCGCCCACGTGCGGGGCGATCAGGTCCGGGTCCAGATGGCGCAGCTTCACCACCGTCCGCGCCAGAGCCGCAGCGGCGGCGGAGATCTCCACCAGCGCGGCCACCCGGACCGCGTCGGCCGGGACGGTGGTGTAGACCTCGCGGGCCGCCCGGATGCCGGGGCCGGCGAGGCGCATCACTGTGCGGCGGTGGGTGCGGCGGTGCGGGGCGGGGCGCGGGTTCCCGGCGATGCGGGCGGCGTCAGCTAGCGTGGGCATCAGCCCAACTCCTTTCAGGGAGAAGAGGTGAAGGCGCGGGGCGGGAGTCGACTTGGCGGAAGAGGCCCGCCCCGCGCGTTCAGATCTGGTCAGGCCGCCTGCTTGATCGCGGCGGCTTCGGTCATCGCCCCGGCGCGGATCGACCACGCCTGCCGCGCCCGGCACTTCCCCGACCCCTTGCACCGCTGCGAGTCGACGTACGGGGTGAGGGTCACGTCGGTGAACTGCACCGCTGGCGGGTAGCCCGGGATCTTCGAGGCCGGCGGCACCGGCTGAACCGGGGCGGCGATCTTCACCTTGACTTCCTTGGAGCCGCCGAACTTCCCGGCCTCCGGGTCCAGGTCCAGCACCTTCACCACCCACAGGCGCTCGCCCGTGTCCTTGTCCCGCGCCTGGTCATCACCCTGGCCGCGCTTGTCGAAGTCCGTCACCGGCTCCACACCCAGGCACAGCGCGCCCTGCGGGAACACGTAGTCGAACGGAACCGGAACCTTGATCGTGTTTGGGACAGCCATGCCCCTGCCTCCTTCATTCTCGCGACCGGCGACCTGCCGCCCGCCTGCCTTATGCACATCTGCATAAGACCACTGAGGACAGTATGCACGCGTGCATAGACGAGGGCAAGCGTTTCTGTCGATACGACAGGGAGTTGCCTAGCGAGTGGGGCGCACCGCCACGAAGGCCAGCGAGGCGAGAGCGAGCAAGCCTGCTGCGGCGATGAAGGGAGCGCCGAGGCCGCCGACGTCTGCGACGACGCCGCCGAGGACGGACCCGAGAGCCGCGGAGCCGATGCCGAAGAGGCGGGTGGAGGACACGACGCGGCCGAGCATTTCGTCCGGGGTGTGCAGCTGGCGGGTGGAGCCGCCGACGACGCTGCCTGTTGTCGAGGCGATGCCAACGAACAGCAACGCAACACCAGTAACCCATGGGTTGCCCGCCAGCAGCACGGCGAGCCAAGCCGCGGCTTGCACCCCGAGAGTGACCGCGTAGGCGGAACGCGCCGAGAGTGCGGCGGCAATGCGAGGAGCGAGCCAGCCGCCGGCGATGCCGCCGAGGGCGCCGGTCGCGATCAGCAAACCGAACCCGACCGTGCCGAGGTTCAGCACGTCCTGGGCGTAGAGGACCAGCGTCGCGAAGGCGACGTTGTAGCCGAGGTTGTAGGACGCCATCCCCAGCGTCACGGTGCGCAGTTCAGGGTGCCGGACCAGGTGAGCCATGCCCGCTTTGATGGCGGGAAGCATCGGCGCGTGCTGGATAGCAGGCTTCGCCGGGGGCGCGGGTAGCCGACTCACGAGGGCCGCCGACAGCAGGAACGAGCCAGCATCGAGACCGAAGGGCAGAACCCGGGCGGCTGCAAACGCCGCCGCTCCGGCGGGCGGGCCAGCGAGCGAACGCCCGAAGGTGTCAATCGCCCACAGCCGGCCGTTGGCCCGGGAGAGACGTTCTTTGTCACGGCCAACGATCATCGGGATCACAGCTTGGGCCGCCGGATCGAAGAAGCAGGAACCGATCCCGACGAGGAAGACCGCCACGGCGAGGCCGGCAATGGTGGCGCTGTCGCTCACGACCAGGAGGACGAAGGCAAGCAGCACCGCCGCCCGGCCGAGGTCGGAGGCAACCATAACGGTTCGCCTGTTCCATCGGTCGACCAGCGCACCAGCAGGCAGGCCAACGAGAAGCCATGCGGCGTAGCCGGCCGCCGACACCGAGGCCACCGCCAACGGATCACGGGACAACGCCGCCGCCATCAGGGGAGCGGCGGCCAAGAGCATGCCGTCCCCGGTGACCGAGACGCCAGTTGAGGCAAGCAGCAGGCCCAAGCCTCGCTTGGGCGACGCCTCTACCGGGCGCTCGGTCACCGCAGACATACGACCAACTCTCAGCGCTTCAGCTCATCGAGCGTGAACTCGCCAAGGGCGGCACCTTCCAGGAACGCCGACCACTCCCGCTCGGTGAAGGTCAGCATCGGCCCGGTTCCCGCCTGCTTCGTGTCCCGGACGCCGATCACACCGTCGGCGTACGCGACCTCAACACACCCGCCGCTGTCGCTGTTGGAACTCTTGCGCCACTTGGCCCGGCTGAAGTCAGGACTCACTACGGCCTCCCGTCAGTTGATCGAGGATCCCCTAGATCCTCAATGTGACGAGCCAGTAACGCAAGGTGCTCTATGGAATCGTCCGGCGACAGGGCATCGGCGGCGAGCGCATCGAAGACGCCGGAGTAGACCTCCACGTCGGCGGGTGCCGACAGGTAGAGATCGGCTGTCTGGGACTCCACATACACGACCCGGGGGCTGGACTCGGCACGGAAGTCGTACAGCGTGAACGGCACCATCGCCGAGGCTGTCCGGTCCACGCCGAGTGGAATGATCCGCACAGTCACGTTGGGCAGCTTGGCGCGAGTACGTAGATACGCCACCTGCGAGAGGATCACCTCACGACTTCCGGGCCAGGCGAGAAAGGCGCGAGCGTCCAGAAGCGCGGAGTAAGCCGGGGCATCATCCGAGCGGAGTAGGGCTTGCCGGCTCATCCGCCGGGCGACGATCGCCTCCGGGTTAGGCCAACCGCCGCTGCGGGTATAGGCGAGCGCGTACTCCGGCGACTGCAACTGGCCGGGCACCATCAACGGGTAGTACTGCTGGATCGACCGAACCCGCGTCTCGATCGCCGCAACCTCACCTTGGCGGCGAGTCACACCGCCGGCCCGCACGAGCCACGCTCCCCCGATGCCCTCGTCGTCAGCATTCATGGCCAGCAGTTCGGCGCGGATTTCCTCGGGCACCCCGTAGTAGTGAAGCAGCGTGGCTAGGTCTCGCGTGCTCACCGCGATCCGCGCGTTCTCGATCCGAGACACCTTGGGCTGCGACCACCCGAGGGCCGCCGCCACCTCCTCACCGGAGACGCCCAAGCCCTCACGGATGCGCTTCAGTTCGGCCGCCACCCGCGCCCGGTGGGCAGTCCCCGCCATGAAGCACCTCCACCATGCAGGCATGCATACCGACAGGCCGAGTCTAGGTGTTGCACGTGCCAGGAGCGAGAACCGAAGTGAGAACCGAAGACGTTGCCGAATTGCGCTCTACAGGATCAAGGCGGCCCGCAAAGCGGGCCGCGCCGGCCCGGCCCCGGCCTGCTGGCGACCTCCGGCCGGCATCGGCCGGGCCGGCCGGCCACGCTAAGGGACGACAGCCTTTGAAGACCTCGGGGCTCCGCCCCGAACCCCGGCCCTCCTCAGAGATGCCGCCTGCGGATCACCTCGCCGGACACCACAAGGGCTACCAGCCTCCCCGGACGGGGCCAAGGTCGTTCGTCCGGTAGGGCGCTCCACCTTGTCCCCGTCCGGGGAGGCTGGACGGTCTACGACTGCCCGACGAGGAGATCCGCCTCACCAGCCCGTCCAGAGCTGATGTTTTCGGATGTACCCGGCCGGTTCGGTCCTACGTACCGGTGAGGGGGTCGGTGCTGACGTAGAGCACCATCGCGACCAGAGCCAGCACGTCCACCGCCAAGAGGACGAGGTGTACATACCGGTACCGGCGCACCATCGTGCCGGCCATGAGTGTCGCCGGCGTGTCGTCCAAGAGCGCCGCGATCCCGTTGAAGCGTCTGCGGTACCCGGCCAGGGTCAACCGGTTGGGACCGCCTACGCCGGGAATCAGGGCCGCAATCGGAATGGGCGAGTGCCCAGAGACCCGCAGCTCGATGCTGAGCCGAACACTCCCTCCGACGCCGTCGACCAGCGACCGTGGAACGCTGTACCTGACGAGCGGGTTGCCCACGACGACATGCGTGCGGGTCACCGCCACGAAGGCAGCCGGCCCCGCGAGATACATGAGCAGCACAAGCGTGCCCATCGGCACAACAAACAGCAGCAGCCGCATCAGGGGGGTGTAGGGGATGTGGGTGGGCGCTACGCAGGCGAAAATGCCGGTCGCCGTGCCCGCGGCGATCCCCAACAGGGCGAGCGGGTCATTCCGCCGGATCATGGCCTCAACTCCCCACCAGGCCCGCTGACCGCTCCACCTGGATACGGGCGAGGTCCGCTACTGCACCGAGTCGCCGGTCGGCGTCGGTGCCCCAGGCTAGCGGCAGTATTCGACACCGGCTGACAGCAGTTCTGATCTTTGCAAGGCAGGGGTCGGCGACGCTCTCCCGGCCGACCGGCATGCCGGGGCCGTGCAATCCCCGTGCAACAAGGAGCGGCCAACAGAGGGATCCCGGGGTCAAGGAGGGGCAGACCGGACAGGCGGGACCTCGGGGCGAAAAGCAGAACGCCGACCGGCGTTTCCGCTGGTCGGCGCTCCTGTAGCCCGGCGAAAGGCTATGTGGCCAGGGGCGGGGTCGAACCGCCGACCTTCCGATTTTCAGTCGGACGCTCGTACCAACTGAGCTACCTGGCCGTGCTGCTCGGCTCATGCTACCGCACGGCCGATACGCAGAACGCCGCGCATGATGGGCGCGGCGTCAGCGCTTGCGGTCCTGACGGGACTTGAACCCGCGACCTCCGCCTTGACAGGGCGGCGAGCACTCCGACTGCTCCACAGGACCTGGCTGGTGTTGCATCCGGCCTGAGCCGGACCGTGCCCCCAACGGGATTCGAACCCGTGCTACCGCCTTGAAAGGGCGGCGTCCTGGGCCGCTAGACGATGAGGGCGGCCCCGCCATCATTGCACACTCGCAACTTCAAGCGGACTTGCTCCCATCCGGCCCCGCCGGAGGCATGAGAAGCATATGCCATGCCCCGTCGGTCGACCAAACCGGTATGCCCCCCGGCACAACGGCGGGTGAAAGCGCAGGTCAGCGAGGTGGGGAGATACCGTACCGGCGCTTGAGGTCGGGAATCAGGTGCCGGCAGGCCGCCATGGTCTGCCGCCGATCACCGCCTCCGTCGTGCATCAGCACGATCGAGCCGGGGCGCGCCGCCGCCTCCACCCGCTTGGTGATCGTCTTCGCGGGTGGGTGGTCCCAGTCCTGCGGGTCGACGGTCCAGTGCAGGGCGTGCATGCCGAGCTGGCGCGCGACGGTCACCTCCTCCGCCGTCCACCGGCCGCCGGGCTGGCGGAACCACTTGATCTCGGCGTCCGGTACGGCGGCCCGGATGGCCTGGTTGGTGCGTGCCAGATCCGCCCGGATCTGCGCGACGGTCCGCCGGCCGAGGTTCAGGTCGTGCCGCCAGCTGTGGTTGCAGAGCTGGTGGCCCTCCCGGGCGATCCGTGCCACCAGCTCCGGGTAGCGCCGGGCCTGTGTGCCGATCAGGCAGAAGGTCGCCGTGATGTGGGCCGCCCGCAACTGGTCCAGGATCTGTGGCGTCCACCGGGGGTCCGGCCCGTCGTCGAAGGTCAGCGCGACCGCCCGGGTGCCGCTCCTGCGCTGCAGCCCGGCGGGCAGGGTCTTGGGCAGCGGACGCAGCTTCGGCTTCGGCGGGGCGGTCCGGGTGGGCCGCGGCGTGGGGGTCGGCTTCGGCGGCTCCGGCGGCGCCGGGGTGGCCGACGCCGTCGGCCGGCCGCCGGCCTGGGCGGGGGGCTTGTCGGCACTGCCACAGCCGGCCGCCAGCAGGACCAGGCTGAGGGCGAGCACCAGTGCGGCGCGTGGACGCATCGTCGCTCCCGAAGAGGGGGTCGGGGTACGCGGACCCAACGACGGTAGTGGACGCCGGGCCGATCGGACAGGGGTCGTCAGCCGATGGTCGACGGATCCAGCGAGTCCCGTACGGCCACCGCCAGCGAGACCGCCTCGGTCAGGTCCGCTGGCCGCACCACGCCGGCCGGCAGCGTGTCGGCCTGCCACCCCGGCCCGGCGGCGAGCAGCAGCAGCGGCCGGCGGGGGGCGGCGAGCAGCGCGGTGAGCTGGTCCGGATCGGCGGTGGCCGGGGTGTGCGACCAGAGCACCACGGCGGCCGGCCCGGTCCGGTTTACCGCCTCGAGCAGGGCCGCCACGGGCACCCGGGCGCCGAGCATCCGGTAGCCCACCCCCGTCTCGGCCAGGGCGGCGCCCAGGGCCTCCAGCGGCAGGGTGTGCTGTTCCTCGTCGGCGCAGGAGAGCAGGATCCGGGCCGGGCCGGCGGTCGGGTGCGATCGAGCCGCCGCGGCGAGCGCCTCGGAGACGCACCGGGACGCCAGGTGCTCCACCTCGATCAGCGCGGCGGTGGCGGCGTGCCGTTCGCCGATCCCGGCGAGCACCGGCCGGAGCAGCCCGTCCCAGGTCGCCACGACGCCGTCGGTGGCGATGGCCTGCGCGATCGTCTCGCCGATCGCGACCGAGTCCAGCCGCATGGCGGCGCGGGCCAGCCCGCGGGCGACCGGCCCGGCCCGGCCGACCGGGATGGCCGCCCCGCCGCCGTCCCGGGCGGCCCGGGGAGCGACGGTCGCGCCTCGCTGCGCGACGGTGGCCGCGCCGCGCTGGGGTTGCCGCCGGAGCCGCGCGCCGGGCTCGGGCGGGACGCTGCCGGGTGCCTGCCGGGCCCAGCGGGCCGCCTCGGCCGGGGCCACCCCGTCGACGGTCAGCCGTCGCATGATCTCCAGGCGGGCGAGGTCGGCCGGCGTGTAGCGCCGGTGGTGTCCCGGCACGTGCTCGCTGGGACCGAGACCGTAGCGCTGGTGCCAGGTGCGCAGGGTGGTGACCGCCACCCCCAGGCGGCGGGCGGCCGCCCCCGCGCTCAGCGCCTCATCGGCCACCCGGCCGCTCCGGTGCCTGCTCGGCCGGCCCACCGGACGGCGCCATGCCGGCCGGGTCGGCGGCGGTCGGCGCCGGTCGCAGCAGCCGGCTCACCACTCCGCCCAGCCACGGCGAATACGCGCGGGGGTCGACGTCGAGGTCGGCCGTCAGCTCGCCCGGGTCGACCCAGCGCAGGCTGGCCACCTCGTCCGGATCGGGGCGGGTGGGCAGGTCGGCCGGCACGTCGGCGCGCAGCACGTGGTCGTACTCGAACTCGACGCGGCCGGTGGCCGGGTCCTCGGCGTAGTAGACGTACACCCCGACTTCGGTGAGGTCGACGGGGCCGACGCCGAGCTCCTCGGCCAGCCGCCGGTTGGCGGCCTCGGCCAGCGACTGGCCGGGCAGCGGATGACCGCAGCAGGAGTTGGCCCAGCGCAGCGGGAATCGCGTCTTCACGGCCGCCCGCTGCTGGAGCAGGATCCGCCCGTCGGGGTCGACGAGCAGCACCGAGAACGCCCGGTGCAGCCGTCCGGGCGCCTCGTGGGCGGCGGCCACGGTGGCCTCGCCGAGCACGTGCCCGGCGTCGTCGACCAGCTCGACCAGGTGTTCTTCACGGGACGTCACGGGACGGCCTTTCGTTCGGGGCCGCGCTCACCGACCGGCTCCGGTGATGCGCGCGGCGGCGAGCTTGCCGCTGATCAGGACCATGGGCACGCCCACCCCGGGCTGCGTGCCGGAGCCGACGAAGACCACGTTGCCGAGCGTCCGGTGCAGGTTGGCCGGGCGGAACGGGCCGGTCTGGAAGAGGCTGTGCGCGGCGGCGAACGGGGTGCCGGCGGCCATGCCCTGCTCCGCCCAGTCGGCCGGGGTGACGGTCTGCAGCACCTCGATCCCGTCACCGAAGCCGACGTAGCCCCGTTGCTCCAGGGTCTCGACGAGCTGGTCGGCGTAGCGGCGGGTCAGGTCGCCGCGCCAGTCGAGGGGCGCCCGATCGAGGTTCGGCACCGGGGCGAGCACGTAGTAGGTGTGCCGACCGGCCGGGGCCACCGCCGGGTCGGTCCGGCTCGGGTTCGTCACCAGCAGCGAGGGGTCCGTCATCAGCTCACCTCGCCGGATCACCTCGTCGAACGTGCCCTTCCAGGACCGTCCGAAGTGGATGTTGTGGTGGGCGATCTTCGCATAGCCCTGCCGCGACCCGACGTGCAGCACGACGCAGGAGGGCGAGTAGGTGAGCCGGCGCTGCCGGCCGGCGGGCAGCAGGTCCCGGTAGGCCACCGGCAAGTCGGGGTTGAGCACCACGACGTCCGCGGGGACGAACTCGCCGTCGGCGGTCACCACCCCGGTGGCCCGGCCGTTGGCGGTCGCCACCCGGGTCACCGTGGTCGCGTACCGGATCTGCACGCCGTGCTTCTCCGCCGCGCCGGCCATCGCCCGGGAGACCGCGTGGACGCCGCCGCGCGGGAAGCACACCCCGGCCACCGAGTCGAGGTACGCGATGACCGCGTAGATGGCGAGCGCGTCGTGCGGCGCGAGGCCCGCGTACATCGCCTGGAAGGAGAAGATCCGCTGGGTACGCGGGTCGCGGAAGAACTGGTTGATCTTCGTCTGGAGCCGCCGGAACGCCCCGTTGGCCAGCAGCTTCACCAGGTTGGCGGTGAGCAGGTCGGTCGGCGCGTCCAGGTTGCGTTCGATGAAGTCGGCCCGCTCCCACCGCCACAGGTTCCGGGCGTAGTCGACGAACCGCAGGTAGCCGTCCGCCTCATGGGGGCCGCAGACCCGGGCGATCTCGGTGGCCATCCGGGTGCTGTCGCTGATCACGTCGAGGGTCGACCCGTCCGGGTAGTACGCCCGGTAGGCCGGGTCCAGCGGGGTGAGATCGAGCCAGTCGGTCAGCTCCTCGCCGACCGCGCCGAGCGCCTCGGCGATCAGGTCCGGCATGGTGAGCACGGTCGGGCCGGTGTCGAACTCGTACCCGTCGACGCTGAGCCGGCCGGCCCGCCCGCCCGGCACCGCCTCGCGTTCCAGGACGGTCACCTGCCGGCCGTCTCCGGCCAGGTGCAGCGCGCAGGCCAGCCCGCCCAGGCCGGCGCCGACGACCACCACCCGGTCGGTCCGTCCGGTCACGGTCCGCACGTGACCACCTCCCTCACCGGATCGTCCGTCGCCGCCGGCTGTGTCGGCACCACCAGGAGCCCGTCAGCCGCCACCGCGTCGTTGGCCATGTCGGCGAGCGTACCCTAGGCTACGAGTTGCGTCGATTGATGCGTCGATATGAGGAGGGCCGGTGGACGCCGATCTCGCTGCCGCCTACGAGCGTTGTCGTGGGCTGCACCGACGCCACGGTCGGACCTACTATCTCGCCACCCGCCTGCTGCCCGCATGGAAACGGCGGCACGTGCACGCCCTCTACGGATTCACCCGGTACGCCGACGAGATCGTCGACTCGACCGGGGACCTGCCGCCGGCCGAGCGCGCCGCCCAGCTGGCGGACTGGTCCGACCGCTTCCTCGCCGGTCTGCGCGGGGAGCCGGTCGACGACCCGCTGCTCCCCGCGGTGCTGCACACCATCGCCGTCTTCGACCTGGCGCCCGCCGACTTCGCCGCGTTCCTGCGCAGCATGGCGATGGACCTGACGGTCACGTCGTACCGGACCTACGACGACCTGCTCGGCTACATGGACGGCTCGGCCGCCGTCATCGGCACCATGATGCTGCCGATCCTGGGCAGCTCCGACCCGGCCGCCGCCCGGGAACCGGCCCGCCAGCTCGGGCTGGCGTTCCAGCTCACCAACTTCATCCGGGACGTCGCGGAGGACCTGGACCGGGGCCGGACCTACCTGCCGGACGAGCACCTGGCCATGTTCGACGTCACCCGCGACGACCTGCTCGCCGCCCGGGCGGTCGGCCACGGCACGCCGCAGCTCCGCGAGCTGATCCGGTACGAGGTGACCCGGGCCCAGGCCCACTACGCGGCCGCCGCGCCGGGCATCCCGCTGCTGACCGCCGCCTCGCAGGCCTGCATGCGCACCGCGTACGAGCTCTACGGCGGGATCCTCGACGAGGTGGCCGCGCAGGACTACGACGTCTTCGCCCGGCGGGCCCGGGTACCCGTGCAGCGGCGGCTGGCGGTGGCCGCGCGGGCGCTGCTCACCCCGCCCGGCACGCCGGTGGCGGTCCCCGGTCCGGCACTCCAGCCCGTACTGGTGGCATGAATCACAGGCAGGAGTGCAGCGCCTCGACCAGCTCGTCCACCCGGTCGTGCTCGCCGAGGCGGGACGTCGCGTACGCGAATGTGTAGCCGCGCTCCGGGTCCGCCCAGGCGCTGCTCCCGCCGATGCCGCCCATGCCCCAGCTCCCGTCCGGCTCCCACTGCATGCCCAAGGTCCAGTACGCCCGCCGGTCCAGCACCAGGTCCGGCCCGTCGTACTGCACCCGGGTGGCCTCGGCGACCAGCTCCGGGCTGAACAGGCGCACCCCGTCGAGGGTGCCGCCGGCGAGCAGGCCCGCGTAGAGCCGCGCCAGGCTGGCCGCGGTGGCGTGCAGGTTCACCGCCGGGACCTCGGCGGATCGCCACAGTGAGTGGTTCACCACCGCCAGGTCCAGGCCGCCTTCCGGGTTGCCGAGCGCTCTGGCCCGCAGCGACCCCGGCTCGCCCAGCGTCCGGGTGGGCCAGCCCGGATCGGCGTACGACAGGTCGGCGCAGCGCCGCTGGTCGGCCGGGCTCAGGCCGAAGCCCAGGTCGAGGCGCCACGGTCCGGCGATCTCCTCGGCCAGGAACCGCCCCACCGGCCGCCCGTCCACCCGGCGGACCAGCTCGCCCACCAGGTGCCCGTACGTCCAGGCGTGCTCGCCCGCGACGCTGCCCGGCACCCATTCGGGCTCGGCCGCGGCGAGGTCGGCGCAGAGCAGCGCCCAGTCGGCGACCGCCCCGGCGGGCCGCGGCACCGGAAAGGCCGGCAGCCCGGCGGTGTGGCTGAGCACCTGCCGCACGCTCGCCGGGGCGCGGAACTCCGGCCAGTACGCGGACACCGGCCGGTCCAGCTCGACCCGGCCCCGGTCGACCAGCATGAGCAGGCAGAGCGCGGCCACCGGCTTGCCGACCGAGTAGACGTTGACCAGCGTGTCCGGCCGCCACGGGTCACCGGCGGCGGTGCGATCGGCGGCGGCCGGGCCAGCCAGGACACCCGCGCGGTGCCCGCCCGTCAGGTCGACCACCGGTTGCCCGTCGCACCAGATGCTCAGGCCGGCGCCGGTCTCCCGTCCGCTGGCGAACAGGTCGTGGAAGCAGTCCCGGACGGGGGCGAAGCGCGCATGCATCCGGTCACGGTAGGCCGTCCACGTCGGAACGGCCGCGCCAATTCCGCCCGCTGTGGTGGCCGCCGGCCCGCCCGTACGGGATGCTGGCGGGATGGCGGAGCCGGAACTGGTGGACGTGGTCGTGGTCGGGCTCGGGGTCGGCGGCGAGGAGGTGGCCGGGCGGCTCGCCGAGGCCGGCCTCACCGTCGTCGGGATCGAGCGGAACCTGGTCGGCGGCGAGTGCCCGTACTGGGGCTGCATCCCGAGCAAGATGATGATCCGCGCGGCGAACGCGCTGGCCGAGGCGCACCGGGTCAACGAGCTGGCCGGTTCGGCGCAGGTCCGACCCGACTGGGCGCCGGTGGCGAAGCGGATCCGCGAGGAGGCCACCGACACCTGGGACGACAAGGTGGCCGTCGAGCGGTTCACCGGCAAGGGCGGCCGGTTCGTCCGGGGCAGCGGCCGGCTCGACGGCCCTGGCCGGGTACGCGTCGGCGAGCAGGTCTTTCACGCCCGGTACGGCATCGTGCTGGGCACCGGCACCCGCCCCTCGATCCCGCCGATCGACGGCCTGGCCGACACCCCGTACTGGACGAACCACCAGGCCATCGAGGTCGAGGAGCTGCCGGAGTCGCTGCTGGTGCTGGGCGGAGGCGCCATCGGGCTGGAGCTGGCCCAGGTCTTCGCGCGGTTCGGCGTCCAGGTGACCGTGATCGAAGCGGCCGACCGGGTGCTCGCCATCGAGGAGCCGGAGGCGTCCGACGTGGCCGCCGGGGCGCTGCGCGCCGACGGCGTACGCATCGAGACCGGGGTGCGGGCCGGGCGGGTCAGCCACGACGGCACCACCTTCACCGTGCACGCGGACGGCACCGGGTTCACCGGCGAGAAGCTGCTGGTGGTGACCGGCCGTAAGGCGCACCTGGAGGAGTTGGGCCTGGACACCGTCGGCGTGGACGCCACGCAGCGCTACCTGCCGGTGAACGAGCGGATGCACGTCACCGAGGGCATCTGGGCGGTCGGCGACCTCACCGGCGAGGGCGCGTTCACCCACATCGCCATGTACCAGGCGGGCATCGTGGTGGCCGACGTGCTCGACCACATGCGGCGTACCAAGGGCGGCCCGGACGCCAGCGGCACCGCCAGCGTGGTCGGCGGCGCGGCCGGGGTGGCCAGCGCGGTCGGCGGGGCGACGAGCGCCGGCGGGTCGACCGCCGCACCCGGCAGCGCCGACTACCGTGCGCTGCCCCGGGTCACCTTCACCGACCCCGAGGTAGGCGCGGTCGGCCTCACCGAGCGGCAGGCCCGCGAGCGCGGCATCAACGTCCAGATCGGGTACGCCGACCTGACCGCCTCGGCCCGGGGCTGGATCCACAAGGCCGGCAACGAGGGCTTCATCAAGCTGGTCGCCGACGCCGACCAGGGCGTGCTGGTCGGCGCGACCTCGGTCGGCCCGGCCGGGGGCGAGGTGCTGTCCGCGCTGGTGGTGGCGGTGCACGCGGCGGTCCCGCTCAGCCACCTCCGGCACATGATCTACGCGTACCCGACCTTCCACCGCGCCATCGAGGACGCGCTGCGCAATTTGAAGTGACCGCCCGATCCGGGCCGGACAACCTTTCCGGAGGCCGGTGCGTGGTAGGGGCGTGACCGACCAGAACAAGCGACTGTCGACGGCGGACGCCTCGTACGCGGCCTTCGTCGAAGAGGCCTGGCAGCGCCACATCCGGCTGGCCATGCTGCTGGCCGGCGACCGGTGGCGGGCCGAGGAGCTGCTCCAGGACAGCCTGGTCCGGATGTACGAGCGGTGGCGCAGATTGTCCCGGAGCGACGACCTGCACGCCTACCTCCGCCGTGCCCTGGTGAACAACCAGACCTCGTTCTGGCGCCGGCGCCGCCGGGAGAACCTCGTCGCGGAGGTGCCCGACCGGGCCGCGCCGGACACCGCGCCCGACCACGACGCCGTCGCACTGCGTCGGGCGCTCCGTGCGCTGCCACCGAAGCAGCGCGCGGTGGTGGTGCTGCGCCACTACGAGGACCTGCCGGAGCGGGAGGTGGCCCGGGTGCTGGGCTGCTCCGTCGGCACGGTCAAGAGCCAGCACTCCCGCGCCCTGGAAAAGCTCCGCCACCTCTTGCACGAACCCTCCTACACGGGAAGCAGGTGACCTCGCATGACCAACATCGATGAGCGACTCGCCAGCCAGCTGCACGCCCTCGTCGACGGCGAGCCGGACTCGGCCGCACCGACCGGCGTGCTGCTGGAGCGGGGGCGCCAGGCCCGCCGGCGCCGGACCGGCAGCCTCGTCAGCGGCAGCCTCGCGGTGCTCGCGCTCGGCGCGGTCGGTGCGGCCACGCTGGTCCACCGGCCGGCGCCGGACCGTCCGGCCGTCGTCGCCGAGGCATCCTCGCCAGCCGTCGCGTCTCCGCAGATGGAGCTGGCCGCCGCCGTCGCCGCGAGCGAGAACACGAGCTACCGGGTCACGGTGCGCAGGACCACCCGGGTCGATCCGAAGTGGTCGGAAACCACGTCGGGCGCATTCGACCCGGCAACGGCCAGCGGCTACCTGCGCACCCCGTTTCCCGATGGGCTGAGCTTCCAGGAGGACCGGCTGGTCGACGGGGTGTACTACCTCGGCGGCGCCGACGGCGGCCGGAAGATGCCCTGGAAGCGGTACCCGGGCAAGCGGAACTTCCTCCCCTTCGACGTCGCGATGGGCGGCGCCCTGGGCGCCTCCTCGGACCAGGAAGGGCTGCTCCAGGTGCTGAAGAAGACCGGGGCGACGGTCACCAAGACCGGCGAACGGGCCTACCACTTCACCGTCGAGCCCACCGGCAAGGCCACCGGCTTCGATGCCGGCGCCCCGCTGGCGAGCGAGAAGGTCGTCGGCGACGTGACGCTCGACGCCGACAACCGGATCGCCAAGCTCGACTACGAAGTCACCTACGTCTGGAAGAAGAACGGAAAGGTCGGTCCGCCGACCACCGTCCAGGTGACCATGGCGTTCTCCGACTACGGCCTGCCGGTGAAGGTGGAGCCGCCGGCCCCCGCCGAGGTCGTCAGGTAGACCCTTCCGCCGCATCGACGCTCGGGCCAGGCACGGTGTCGTCCTCCGGGGCGGCACCGTGCCGGCCCGCGCCGGCCGTGAACCGGGCGGCGCCCTTCATCGCGTCGGTGATCAGCGACTCCATGCCGAAGGCCAGCTCGGTGGCCATCGCCTCCGGCTCGGGCAGGCCGCCGTTGGCGAGCAGCGCCGCCCGGTCGTTGCGCAGGCAGGTCTGCGGATGCCGGGCGATCTCGGCGGCCAGCCGCTCCGCCTCCGCGCGGGCCGCACCCGGCGCGACCAGCCGGTTCACCAGGCCCATCGCGTACGCCTCCTCGGCGGGAACCGGGCGGCCGGTGAGGATCAGGTCCATGGCCCGGCTCTCCCCGATCAGCCGGGGCAGCCGGACCGTCCCGCCGTCGATCAGCGGTACGCCCCAGCGCCGGCAGAACACCCCGAGCACCGCGTCCGACTCGGCGATCCGCAGGTCGCACCAGAGCGCCAACTCCAGCCCGCCGGCCACGGCGTACCCGGAGATCGCGGCGAGCACCGGCTTGGACAGGCGCATCCGGGTGGGGCCCATCGGGCCGTCGCCCTCCGGTTCGACGCGGTTGCCCCGGGGCGTACCGATGGCCTTCAGGTCGGCGCCGGCGCAGAACGTGCCGCCGGCGCCCCAGAGCACGGCGACCGCCGCGTCCGGGTCAGCCTCGAACGCGCGGAACGCGTCCGCCAGCGCCCGGGCGGTCGGGCCGTCGACGGCGTTGCGCGCCTCCGGCCGGTCCAGGATCACCGTGGTCACCGACCCGGCGTGCTCGACGCGTACCCCCATCGGGTCAGCATGCCCTCGACGGCGGCCGGCGCGCCAGGCATCGGTGCGGGCACGTTGATCGACTCCAGGTCGCCGACATCGCGGTATCCGAGTGACTCCGACACCACGATGTCGCGTAACTGGAGTTGATAAAGGCTCAGCTACGCCGGGCCAGGGTGGCACCGAGGGCGGCACCCACCACACAGGCCACGCCGAGCAGTTGTGGCCCGGCCAGCAGCTCGCCGAGCAGCAGCGCACCCACCAGCGCCGCCACCGCCGGTTCCAGGCTGAGCAGCACCGCGAAGACCCGCGCCGGCATCCGGCGCAGCGCGGCCAGCTCCGCCGAGTACGGCAGCACCGACGACAGCAGCGCCACCCCCAGCCCGAGCGCCACGATGCGAGGATCGAGCAGCTCGGCGCCGCCGGACGCCACCCCGAACGGGAGTACGCAGAGCGCGCCCACCGCCATGCCCAGCGCCAGCCCCCGGCTGCCCGGCAGGTGCCCGCTCAGCGCCTTGCCGAGCAGCACGTACCCGGCCCAGCCGACCGCGATCAGCGCGCAGAGCAGCAGGCCCAGCGGGTCCACCCCGATCCCGCCGAGCCCGGCCAAGAGCAGGACGCCCGCCCCGGCCAGCAGCGCCCAGAGCACGTCGACCACCCGGCGGCTGCCGAGCAGCGACACCAGCAGCGGGCCGGCGAACCCGACCGTGACCGCCACCCCGAGCGGCACCCGCTGCAGGGCGGCGTAGAAGGCGAGGTTCATCGCGGCCATGGCCACCCCGAACGCCCCGACCAGGCCGGCCGCCCGCCAGCCGGGCCACCTCGTCGGGCGGGTGACGGCGAGCAGGACCAGCGCGCCGAGGCCGAGCCGCAACGTGGTGGTGCCCCCGGCGCTGGTGGCGGTGAAGAGCTGCTTGGCCACCGCCGCGCCGACCTGGGTGGAGACCATCCCGAGCAGCATCAGCAGCGGCGGGGGTACGGCCTCAGGGCGGCTCAGCGCCGTGAGGAGCCGAGCCGGCGGCAGAGACGACGGGGTACGGGAGGCGTGCGCGTACATTCCGGTCACGATGCTCGGCGACGGCGCGGGACGCGAGGGATTTCCCGGCCTGGGCCCAGACAGTGGCGAAGGAGCAGCCGGAGCCGCCAGCGGAAGCCGCCGCTCGCTGTCAGCGACGACCTCCGCGTGGTCGCGCTCGGCTGGTGTGCGTCGGCATGGCCGGAGGCACCCGATGGGGTGATTCGCCAGGCCCGCCCGGTTTGGGGCCGCGCCTGCCGGGAAGTCGGACCACGTGCGCGGACTAGTGAACAACCTCGAACAGGCCTCCCGACTCGACGGGATCGGCGACCGGCTCCAGCGGGCCGTCCAGGGCACCCTGCGTGGCCAGCGGATCCGGGACTTCCTGCACGGTGTCTGGCTGGGGCACCCGCTGCACCCGGCGATGGTGCAGGTGCCGGTCGGCGCCTGGATCAGCGCCGCGGTGCTGGACCTGATGCCCGGGCAGCGCCGTGCGGCGACCACCCTGATCGGGATCGGCACGGCCAGCGCGGTGCCGGCCGCCGTCGCCGGGCTCAACGACTGGGCCGCTCTCTCCCGCGACCAGCGCCGGATCGGCCTGGTGCACGCCACCGCGAACGCCATCGGGCTGGCCTGCTACGCCGGCTCCCTGATCGCCCGGCGCAACGGCCGGTACGGGATGGGCAAGGCGCTGGCGTACCTCGGGCTGTCGGCGGCGAGCGGCGGGGCGTACCTGGGCGGGCACCTGGCGTACAAGCAGGGGGCGCAGGTCAGCCAGAGCATCTCCGAGCTGCACCTGGTGAGCGAAGGCTGGCACCCGCTGGGTGACCTGTCCAGCGTGCCGCAGCGGCAGCTCGTCACGCGGGAGATCGACGATGTGTCGGTGATCCTCTACCGGCACGGGGACGACATCACCGTGATGCTGGAGCGCTGCCCGCACCAGAGCGGCCCGCTCGGCCAGGGCCAGGTGCAGGATATCGACGGCCACGACTGCGTCGTGTGCCCGTGGCACGGCAGCACGTTCCGGCTCAACGGCGGCGAGGTAGTGCACGGGCCGTCCGCGAACGACCAGGTCACCCTGCCGGCCCGGGTGGTCAACGGCCGCATCGAGGCCCGCCTGCCCTGACCCGAGTTGGCCGCGGCACGCCGTTCGGGCCAGATCTTGGTAGGAAATGGCCCCTGGAGGGGCCGAAATCTGCCAAGATGCCGGCGCGGCGCGGCGCGGCGTGGTGGGTGGTGGTCAGTCTTTGCGGTGGCGGCCGGGCAGGAGTGCCCGGCCGGCCGCTCGGGGGACCGGTCGCCGGCGCAGGCCGAGCACCGCCCCGATCTGCGCGCCGACGATGCTCGCCACCGCCAGCACCGCCGAGATCGCCAGCGGCCGGTTGATCCCGTCGTCGGCCGTGACCCGCGAAGCCCCCGCCGCCATCGCCGGCGGCTGGCCCACCGGTTCCGCCACCGTGGACCCCGGCGTCCCGGTGCGCCCCGGGGACGGCTTCGCTTTCGGCGCCTGGCCGGCCGCCCCGGCACCGCCCGTGTCCGCCGTCGGGCCCCGTCCGTTGTGGGGGGTCGCCGACGAGCCGGGCGTCGCCGACGGGCCGTGCGTCGCTGATGATCCGGGTGTCGCTGACGAGTCGGGCTTCGCCGCCGGTCCGTCCGGAGCGGCGGCCGGCGTGCGCGGTCCGGGAACCGGCGGGGCCGGGGTGACCAGCCGACCGGTGGCATGCCGGCGAGCTCCCTCGTCCGCCGCCCCCTCCGGCAGTTTCAGCAGTTGGCCGGGGCGGATCCGGTCTGGGTCGGCGATCCGGTTCAGCCGGGCCACCTCGCGGTAGCGGTCGAAGTCGTCCAGGTACCGCTCGGCCACCGTGCCCAGGTAGTCGCCCTTCGCCACCCGGTAGACGGCCGGCTCGCCTGCGTCGGACGTCGCCCGCACCGGCGGGGCGGCGAGCCCCCGGGCGGCCTGCTCCGGCGGCGTGGCCAGTTGGGCGACCGGCGCCGCGGCCTGCGGTGGAGCAGCGACCGCCGGCCCGGCCACGATCGGCTGCGGAGCGGCGACGGCCGGCGCGGCGGTGGCCGGTTGCGGGGCGGCCAGGGCGGCGGCGCTCGCCGCGGCCGGGCTCGCCGTCAGGATCAGCGCCACCGAGCCGACCAGCGCGGCCGCCGCCCGCTGCTGCCGGCGCATTCCGGGCAGCCGGGGCGCCGGCCGGCGCACCGCCGCCGCCAGCAACTCCACCAGTACGGAGAACGCGAACGTCGCCCAGCCGAACCAGCCCACCACCGCGAGCGCCCGCAGGAACAGTTGCCCGTCGTCGCGGCTGGTCAGCGCCGTACCCACCGCGGCGAGGGTGGGCAGGTGGTCGGGGAGAGGATTGCCGGCGAGGGCGAGGAGCGCGATCGGCCCGCCGGCCAGCACCGCGCAGAGCACGACGAGGGCGCCCAGCCCGGTGAGGACCTGGCCGGTCTGCCGTACGGCGGAGCGTTGCGGTGCGGCCATGGCTGCTGCCTTCCCTTCCTTACGGTGCCCCGGTGAGCGCCCGCGCGGTGGCCTCACCGGTGACGGTGACGGAGTCGTCCAAGCCGAAGAGGGCGAGCAGATCCCGGCGGTAGGTGATGCGGACGCGTACCTGGATCTGCTTCTCGCCGTCGACCACCGGGAAGCCGACGTCGTGCCCGCGGACCCCGCCGGCGGCGCGCAGGTAGTCCGCGACGGCGTCCCGGGCGGCCGCCTCGTCGATCTCCTTCGGGCCGCCGTCGATCGCCCGGGCCCGGTCGATCATCTGGCCGCCGCTGCGAGCCGCCTCGGCGGCGAGGTCGTCGGCGCGCTGCAACGACCGCAACTGGCCGGCCGTGTCGTACGCCAGCCCGATGATCACGAGGACGCCGGCCAGCGCGGCGGCGAGGAAGAGGCTGACCCGGCCGCTCTCCCGGCCGGTCCGCGGGATCATCGCCGGCTCCGGTAGCTGTCCAGCGGAGACGTGAAGGTCGCCGAGACGCGATGCTCACCCGGCACCCCGGGCACGCCCGGCGCGCGCAGGTCGGTGAAGGAGACCCGGCAGGTGACCGTGACCGTGACGGTGGCGGGCACCCCGGGTGCGCTCCGGTACGCCGCCGCGAAGGTGGTCGACCGGCCCCGGACCGAGCCGCTGAACTGCAACGCCGGGGCTCCGGCGCAGTTCAGCCCCCGCCAGTCGAGCTGCTGGCGGGCCGCGTTGACGGCCGCGGACTGCCCGGACCGAGCGTCCCGGGCGATCGAGGCGGCCCGGGCGGCGTCATGCGCGGCCGACTCCACCGCCTCGTCCGCCACCGCCGTACGCCCGGCCACTCCGGCCAGCACCAGCAGCCCGATGAAGGCGGGGGCGAGCACCGCCACCTCGATCGAGACGGAACCCCGTTCGCGCATCGGCCTCACCCCGTCGTCCAGCGTTCGACGGTGCCGTGCGCGGTCTGCCGGACCGGGAAGCTGACTCCCGGGACGACCGACAGGGACCGGCCGGTGACCGTGCAGGTCACCTCGGTGGCGCCGGTGACGCAGGTGGGGCCGGTCTCGTCCCAGCCGACCAGCCAGTCCCCGGCGGTCCGCAGGAAGCGGGCGGCCCGGGCCTCGCCGGCTCCCGCTGGCGCCTCGAGGACCCGCTGCGCGTTGACGCCGCTCTGCGCCGCGTGCAGCGCGGTGGAGCGGGCGACGAACCAGGCCGCGACCTGGATCGATCCGAAGAGCAGCACCAGGATGGCCGGCATCACCACGGCCAGTTCGACGGGGTTCGCCCCCCGGTCCGTACCGTCCGGGGCGAGCCGTCGCCGGACGGCCGCGACCGCCCGGCGGAGGACGCCGGGCGCGGCCGGCGGGCGGCCCGCCGAGCCGGCAGCCCGCCGCAGTTCGGGCACGGGTCGGCGCGGCCGGGCGGTGTCCGCCGCCAGGCCGGTGCCGTTCGCCACCGGTCGTCGCATCGGATCCGTCAGGGTGCGGTCGGGACGGCGTTCATCCAGTTCCGTGCTCGGGCCATGACCAGGCCGGTGACGAAGAGGGCCGCGGCCACCAGGCCAAAAATGATCACTGCGGTGGGGACCGGGCTGTCTCCCCGCTCCGGTTCCCGGCGCAGGTCGGCCAGGCGCGTGGTCAGCGCGGCGTGCAGGTAGGCGATGAGCTGCATGGGAACTCCTTCTCGGGGTGGATGTCACAGGCGGGCGAGGAACGGATAGACGGCGAAGCCGAGCAGCACGAAGACCAGCAACGAGCCCGGGATGTCCAGCCGGCTGGTCACCCCCTCGGCCCGGGCCAGGTTGTCGGTACGGATCTGGTCGCGCAGCGAGTCCGCGCGGCTGCGCAGGGTCTCGTGCACCTGGGCGCCCTCGCTGCCGGAGGAGCGCATGATGGCGCCCACGTCGCCCAGCTCCGGGATGCCGATCCGGTCGGCGAGTTCCTGCAGCTCGTCCCAGGGCGAGTGCATCTGGAGCTGGGCGATCCGCAGCGCCTCCCGGATCCGGTCGAAGACCCAGCCGTCGCAGACCGTCGCCGCGCGTTCCAGCGACTGCACCGGGCCGTGCGCCGCGGAGAGCTGCAACGCCACCAGGTCCAGGTAGGTGCAGACCGCCTGGCGGAACTCGTCGCGCGCGGCGTCCGCCTTGGCCAGCACCTCGCGGTGGGCGAGCAGGCCGGCGAGGAACGCCATCCCCAGGCTGCCCAACAGGGGTACGGCCAACGGCACCGACACCCCGCCGAGGAACAGCACGGCCGAGGTCAGGGCCGGGGTGGCGAACCCGACCAGGGCGCTGAGCAGCACCGACAGGGCGTACTGCTCGGGGGTGCGGTCGAGCAGGGCGAGCTGCCGGTGCGGCGGGCGCAGCCAGCGGGAGAGCCCGCCCAGCCAGTCGGGGCCGCCCCGGGCGGTGGTCACCTGTCCGGGCGGCTGGTGCAGCCGGCGCAGCGCGGGGCCGAGCGCCGGGGTGGCCGGCAGTGCCTCGCGGACCACCAGGAAGAGGCCGAGCCCGATGGCCGCCCCGCCCAGCACGGCCGCGGCGAGCTGCCAGTTGAGGATCACCGCAGCCCTCCTTCGTTGGCGACCGGCTCACTTCTCGCGCTCACGCGATCACCTCGTCCGGGTCGGGAGCCGGCAGGAAACGCGCCGGCCGGGGCGGCTGGCTCATCGACCGGACCCAGACCAGCAGCCCGACGAACGCGCCACCGAGCACCGCCATCACGAGCTGCCCGACCGGCGTCCGGTACGGCCGGATGTACTCGGTGTTGACCAGCGCGTACGCGAGGGCGGCCAGGGTCATGCCGGTGAGGAAGCGGACCGCGAACCGGGGCTGCGTACGTTTCGCCTCCACTTCGCGCCGGGTGGCCACCTCGGCGGACGCGGCCGCGGCGATCGAGCCGAGCACGTCACCCAGCCGCTCGCCGCGGTCGGTCAGGTGCAGGATCAGCGCGGCCACCACCTGGTCGCAGACCGGATCGCCGATCTCGTCGGCGAAGGCGAGCAGGGCGGACTTCGCCAGCCAGCCCGCCTGGAGCCGGGCCGCCAGGGTGCGTACCTCCTCCTGGATCTCCTCGGGGGCGGTGGTGATGGTGCCGACGATGGCCTGCTGGAGCCCTTGGCCGGTGCCGCAGATGTCCTTGAGCCGGCGGGTCCACTCGCCCACCGCCTCGATCCGGGCGATGGCCCGCTGCTCGGCCCGGCCGACCCCGAAGAGCCACGGCACCCCGGGCACCGCCAGCGCCACCAGCAGGCCGACTACCGGCAGCCCGGTCAGCAGGAAGGCCACCGCGCCGGCCAGCACGGCCGCGCCGAGCAGCACCTGGTACCGGCGTTGCTCCCGTCGGCTCGCCCCGGATCCGGTCCAGACTCGGCGCAGCCCCGGCCCGGCGCCGGCCGCCGGTCCGGGCGGCCGGTGGGTGCCGACCAGCGCGACCACGGCCAGCACCAGCCCGGCCACGCCGGCCGCGCCGGAGCAGAGAGCGACCAGCTCGATCACCGTCATGTCGGGCCCGCCTTCGTGCGCCTCGGCCTGGTCACGGTGCTGGCCTCGGTTTGCGGCTGCGGGGCTCGCAACCCCGGCTCACTCCTCGCGCTCACGGTTGCCGCCGGCCGAGGCGGGTGTGCCGGGGGCGGCGCCAGGCGCCGGTGCCGGCCTCGATGAAGCGGGTCAACAGCCGGGCGTCGTAGCCGACGCGCAGGAGCTGGTCCCGGATCCGCTCGGGGAGGTGGCGGGGGACGGCCCGGCCGTCCGGCCCCGGCCCGAACACCGAGGTGGTGATGATCCGGTTGCCGGCACCGACACCGACCACCTCCTCGACGTGTGAGACGAAGCGGTGCTTGCGACCGCCGATCGCGGTCTCGTCCTCCACCGTGACGTAGACGATCAGGTCGAGCGCGTTGCCCGCCATCCGGCGCGCCTGGTCGACCGTCATCTCCCGGCCGTGGGCGAGCGCCAGCTCGATGATCCGCTCGCTCACGCCCGCCGGGGTACGGGCGTGGATGGTGCACATCGACCCGCGACTGGTGGTCATCGCCTGGAGCATCGGCACGATCTCCCGGGACCGGACCTCGCCGACGATGATCCGTAGCACGCCCATCCGCAGCGAGACCGGGATCAGGTCGGCGATGCTCACCTCGCCGGCCGGTCGGCCGTCCAGCCCGCGCTCGCCGTGCCCCTCCCGGGCCTCGAAGCTCATCACCGCCCGGTGCCGGTGCCCCCGCCGGGCTGGCAGCAGCTCGCGGCTCTCCTCCAGCAGCACGTACGGCTCGTCGGCCGGGATCTCCTCCATCAGCGCCCGGATCACCGTGGTCTTCCCCGCCCCGGCCAGCCCGGCGACCATGATGTTCAGCCCGGCCCGCAGGGACGCGCGGAGGAAGTCGCGCAGCAGCGGGTCGATCATCTCGTCCAGGTCGGGCCGTCCGCCGGCGATGTCCTCCAGGCTCACCGCCAGGGTGTTGTGCTTGCGGATCACCGCGTACGGGCGGTGGCTGACCAGGAAGACCGCGGCGAGCCGGCTGCCGTCCGGCAGTTGCAGGTCGAGGGTCGGCTTCGAGGTGGACAGTGACCGCTCGGTGGCCCCGGCCCGCCGGGCCGCCGCCTGGAGGATCTCCACCAGCTCCTCGTCGCTGTCGGCGATCGGCTCGGCCCAGTCCACGCCGCCGCCGTGCCGGGTGATGCGTACCTGGTCGCAGCCGAGGATGTGCACCTCCTCGATGGTCTCGTCGACCAGCAGCGTCTGGAGTCGCCCCAGCCCGACCAGCTCGGCGGTGACCTGGTCGAGCAGCAGCCGTTCCTCCTCGGCGGGCATCGGCGTGCCGGCCCGGCGCACCGAGTCCGCGTACGCGGAGACCACCGCGACGGCCAGTCGGGCCCGCTCGACCTCCTCGGCGTCCGCGTCGAACTCCCGGCCCCGCTGCCAGAGGGTGAGCCGCTCGCTCAGCTCCCGGCGCAGCTCGCGGACCACCGCGAAGTCGACCCGGGGGCGGGGCGGCGGCGTAGGTGTCGGTGGCGCGGCGGCCGGCGTGCCGGGCTGGTGCCGCCCGTTCGGCGGGGCCAGCGGCGGCGCCGTGGAGGTGGCGCCGGGCTGCTGCCCGCGCGGGTCGTGGGAGACCGGCTCAAACCGCACCGGACACCCCCGGCCCGCCCGACGCGGTCACCGGCCGCGGCGCTGCCGCCCCCGGCCAGGCCAGCCGGGCCCGCCGCCGGTCCAGCAGCGCCCGGACCGGCACCTCCAGGGCGCCGGCCGCGCGTATCAGCGGCCGGCCGGCGCGTACGGTGCCGCCGAGGCTGAGCACCGCCGCGGTACGCGGGTCGTGCGGCAGCCGGCCGATCACCGGCAGCCGCAGCGCCTTGCTGATCTCGCTGCTGCCGTGCCCGTCCCCGACCACCAAAAGGCGCAGGGTGCCCGGGGGGACCCGGTGTTCGGTGAAGTCCCGTTCGATGGCGCGGACGGTCGACCGGGTGGCCGACAGGTCCGGCAGGTGCGCGCGGGTGACCAGCAGCACCACCGCCGCGGCCCGGAGCACCGGCCACGGTGGACCGCCCACCTGGAGCCGGCCGCAGTCGACCAGCACGTCGTACGGGGGGACGCCCCGCTCCAGGCTGGTGAAGAAGTCGGCGAAGCGCTGCCAGAGCGGGCTCACGCTGCCGGCCTGGGCCGGGTCGACCACGCCCGGCAGCAGCAGCCGCTCCCGCTTCGGGGCGTCCAGGTCGACCAACTGGGACCAGAAGGCGCTCTCCAGGTTGCCGTCGCGCAGCTCCCCGACGGCCAGCTCGCCGATGCCCCGAGGGCCGTCGAGCGCCCCGCCTAGGTAGCCGGCGAGGATCGACCCGCCCGCCGGGTCGCACTCGGCCAGCACCAGCCGTCGGTGCCAGCTCAACGCGGCGGCCAGCGCGGACGTGGTGACGCCGGGCGAGCCCTTCGCCGAGACCAGGGCGATGACCGCCATCAGGCCGCCCCGGTGAGCACGAGCGCGATCCGGTCGTCGGCGGCCAGCACCACCACCGCCGGCACGTCCCGGACGGCCAGGGCCACGTAGACCACCACGTCGTCGTGCTCCGGCGTGACCGAGTCGATCACGGTGGCCTCGAACCGGGTGCCGCCGGCGCGCGCCTCTCCCTCGGTGTTCTTGTCCGGGGTGCTGACCAACAGGACCTTGTCGCCGGGGTGGAGCGTACGGGCCGGCACCTGGCTCGGTTTGAGCCCGAGCGCGATCTGCTGCTGCCCGGGCCCGAGCAGCGGGGCGTCGGTGAGCTGCGCCGGGGTGAGCAGGGTGCCCGGGGTCAGACGCACCGCCGCCCGCAGGCCCAGCACCTCCTTCAGCCGGCGGGTCGGCACCGGCCGCAGCCCCTGGCCGCCGGAGACCCGCACCGCGACCAGGTCATCGGCGCTGAGCTGCCGGCCCGCCTCGACCGGGCGGGCCACCGCCAGGTAGCTGCCGGTGGACCGGACCGAGGTGACCGCGAAGGCCGAGCCCAGCCCGCCGAGGGCGATCAGCAGCACCGCCAGGCCGAGCAGGCCGGGGCGGACCCGCCGCTGCCGGACCACCCGGGGCGGCACCACCGGCGCGTCCAACGGGGTCCCGTTCCGGGTCGCCACACTCACTGGGCCACCTCCGTTCCCGACTGCGGGGCTCGCATGCCCGGCTCACGCGCGCATCCCGGCTCGGCCGCGTCCCACGCGAGCCACCCCCTTCTCGCGCTCACCGCGTCACCACCTGGAGTTCGTTGATCTGCACCGGGACGGTGCCGCTGACCCGGCTCTGCGCGATGTCGCCGCTCTTGCCCCCGCCGACCCAGTGCACCGTCCAGTACGTGGTGGCGCTGACCTGGTAGGTGCCTGCCCGGGCGTACCCGCGGTCGTAGCCGCAGTCGGGGGAGGTCAACCCGGCCCGGGGGCCGTCGGCCGTGTACGGGGTGCCGGGCCTGCGGCAGGTGATCCGGGTGCCGTCGCCCATGGTCCAGACGATCCGGTTGACCCGGGCGGTGATCCGGACCGTCAGCCCCCGGTCCGAGGCGGCGGCCCGCAGCGGTCCGAAGTAGGCGGCCCCGCTGCTGGCCCACATCCAGACCGGCAGGCCGACCAGGCCCGGCCCCTTGCTCCGCCGGGGCGCGACCGCGATCCGGGGCGGCAGCAGCGTGATCGAGGCGAGCGCGCGGCGGGCCAGCTCCTCCGGGTCGGGCGGCGCGCCGTAGCCGGGCGGCGGGCCGTCCCGCAGGACCGTGGTCTGGGTGCCCAGGTCGCCGCCGTTGCAGGTCTGGAGGTACCACTGCTTGCCCGCGGGCGCGGCCTGCTGCGGCTCGGCCAGCTTGTAGTAGCAGCCGTCACCGTTGTTGAACCAGCCGAGGAACTCGCTGTAGCAGGCGATGACCCGCCCGTTCCACTGGCACTTCGGGGCGGCGCCCCCGCCGTTTCCGCCCCCGCCGGTGTTCCCACCGCCGCCGGGGCCGCCCGGGACGCCCGGGTCGTCGTCCCAGACGTTGCAGTCGTTCTGCCCGGGCGGGCAGTTGCCGCCGGGACCGGCCGCCCGGGCGGGTATGCCGGTCAGCGTGAGCAGCAGCGCCAGGCCGGCGGCGAGCAGCAGCCTTCGGGGTGCCCCGGCCCGGGTCGGGTGGGCCGGGACACCCCCTCCTCCCCAGGTCAGCACGGCTGGTCCTGATGCGTGGCGCCGGCATTGATCAACCACCGGCCGTCCGGGTAGCGGGTGGCGGTGGCCGTGGCCAGGTAGCGGCCGCCGCGCGTGCCCGGGACGACCCGGCGGTCCTTGGCGTAGACGAGGCGGTAGCCGGTGGCGTCCAGGCAGTCCTGGATCTCCACTGTGGGCGGGTCGGCGGCCAGGTCGACCGACACGACGGCGGGATCGGAAACGAGCGTCCCGGTACGCATCGCGCCGTGCTCCTTCGCCTCATGAATTGCCACCCGTACCCGGGTCAGCAGCGGATCCGCCAGGAACCGGGACAGCGCGGGATGCGCCGGATCGCTGCGCGCGCTCGCCGCTCGGGACGCGTCCAGATACCCGGAATAGGCGGCGAGGGCGGCTTTCCCGGCCGCCTGTTCGTCGGCGGCCGAATGGGTGGCCGGCGCGTCGTCGTGCCCGGCCAGTGGGCGGGCCGCCGCCTCCGGTTCGGTGCCGCAACCGGTGCTCGCGCCCAGCACGGCAAGGCTGAGCAGGCAGCTTGTCCAGCGGCGGGAATGCCGTGTGCGCAACGCCGTGCCTCCTCGGTGGTGGCCCGGAGCGGTCGCGCCGGCGTACTCCGGGCATGCGGCAGCGCGCCCGGATGTGTGCGGCCGGGCCTTGACTGACTGCCGCTGCAATTACCTCTGTTGATCTTCGACGAATTCGAAAGGTTGTCTCTGGTTGGCCTCCGACGCCAATTGCTCGGGGTTGCGTCGTACCCAAGGGGCGAGCATAGGCTGACGTCCGCCGATGCAGCAGAGGAAATTCATTTGAACACGCTGAGTGATGACAGGTGGTGGTGGCCGGTGGGTGTCCGGACGGCGACGCTCCCGCGAGGGCCGGCCGGGCCGGTGGCAGGAGTGCCCGCACCCTGTCAAGGCCGCGCTCGGCCCGTTGGTCGATCGAGGGGCGGAAGAATGGGTGGCATCTGTGCCACTGGTCCGATCCGTCCCGTCGGGGTCCGGGCTCGTCGCCGGCCGTCGCCCGCCGGCCACCCCGCCTCCGGTCGCCCCGGTCGGCACGCCGGTTTCCGCGCCATCCGCCACACGCCGATACGGCAAATATCACGCTCCGTGTTCCAGAGTGGAACGGTCAGCAACCGTGCTGGCGGGTCGAGGTGACCGCCGAACGGCTCCGAAGCACCGGAGCGGAGGTCGCCCGGCGTCCGGCGGTACGGCTGCTGGCGGTCCTGGCGCTCGTACCGCCGATGCGGCTGGCGGTCGCGCGGTACGCCGTACCCACGGGATCGGCGGACCGGGCCGGGTGCGACGGCTGCGGCACGCTGATCGGCCTGGATCGGCCGCTGCCGGCGCTCGGACCGGCGGCCCGCTGCCCGGCCTGCCGGGCCCGGGTCGGCGCGCCACCCGGCGCGGTCGAGGCGGCCCTGGCCGCGGCGGTGGTGGTGCTCGCGCTGGCCGGCGGCCCGGTCGCCGTGCGGGTGGCGGTGGCCTGGTGGCTGGTCTGGGCGGTGCCGCTGGCGCTGGTCGACGCGGCGGTGCACCGGCTGCCGGACCGGCTCACCTATCCGGCGGCGGCCGGCGTCTGGGGGCTGCTCGGGGTGGCCGCGGTGGGCGGGGCCGGTGCGGCACCCTGGCTGCGGGCCACCGCCGCCGGACTCGTCCTCGGCGCGGGCTTCGCGGCCACCACCCTGCTGCTCGGCCGGCGCGGCTTCGGGCTCGGCGACGCCAAGCTGGCCCTGGGCGTCGGCGTGCTGCTCGGCTGGTACGGGTGGTCGGCGCTGGTGGTCGGGCTGGTGCTCGCCGTCACCCTCTCCGCGCTGGTCGGGCTGGCCCTGCTCGCGGCGTGCCGGGTCCGCTGGTCCAGCCACCTGCCCTTCGGCCCGTTCCTCATCCTCGCCGCCGCCGCGGCCCTCCTGCTCACCCCCTGACACCGCCCCCCGCCGCCCGGTGACGCACTCGTACCCGCCCGTCCCTACGCGGTGGCCACTCTTTGACGGAATGAGCACCGTTTCCGTGAATCTGCGCACATGGCCGCGGGTGAGTGTGGGCGGCGACGGGGTGGGTCAGCGGCGGGCGGGGCGGGTGAGGGGGCGGGCGGCGCGCCGGGCGCGGCGGGCCAGCAACTCGGCGGCCGGGCGGGCGGCCAGCGGGGTGAGCAGGGTGCCGACGAGGGCCCCGAGCAGCAGTCCGGCGGCCACGTCGTGCGGGTAGTGCACCCCGACGAAGGTGCGGGACAGCGCGGCGAGCAGCGCCAGCGGGGCGGCCACCAGGCCGATCCGGCGGTGCAGCAGCAGCGTGGTGGCGGCCAGCGCGCCGGCGATCGTGGCGTGGTTGCTGGGGAACGACCAGTCGCCGACCGGTGGGCAGTGCCCGGCGACGATCACCAGGTCGGCGGGACTGCGGCAGGGCCGGTCCTCGGCGATCAGGTCCTTGAGCCCCTCGCTGGCCCCGTACGCCAGCAGCACCGTGACCGGCGCGGCCAGGGCGAGCGCCCGGCCCCGGATGTCGCCGCCGACCAGCCGGGTCAGCGCGGCCAGCACCATGAGTACGCCGAGCAGCAGGATCGCGCCCTCGGTGAAGTGGGTGGCGAACCAGTGCACCGGCTGCGGCGTGCTGTCGGCGTACTGCACGATGTCGTGGTACCAGTCGGTGCTGATATCCGGAACGTCGGTCATAACGGCGTCAGTCATGAATCACCTCACCAACTGTTCATACTCCGTACACCTGGAGGGTGCCGGGAAAATCCGCCGCCCGGCACCGAAGTCTCAGGCGGTTCACAGGTGGTGAGCAGCGAGCGCCCAGTGGCGGCGCTACGACGCCTCGGAGGGGTGCGGCGGCTGCGCGGGCACCCCGGACATCCGCTCGACGATCTCCTCCAGCGCCTCGAACGCGTACGCCCAGTTGTGGCACTTGAAGCTGCGCAGCCCCTCGATCGGACTGCGGCAGTCCGCGCAGTGCACGCCGGGGATGGCGTCCGGCACCTCGGTGTTCACGTACTTGCGCTCGCCGAGGATCACCCGGGCGATCATCGTGCGGTCGTGCACCCCGTGCAGGGCGGAGGCGACGATGTCGTACCAGTTCACGCGGCGGCCACACTTCAGGCAGTCCGGCTCGTCGCCACTGATCCAGAGCGGGGCGCCGATGCTGCGCGCCGGCATGTTGAGCAGCTTTTCCAGCCGGCGTACGTCCGACTCGGGCGTGGTCCACCGGTGCCGGCCGGGCAGCGAGGCGGGCGAGTCGTAGACGGCGCGGAACACCACCGGGTCGACCTCCACGGTCTCCCGCCTACCGGTCATCGGTACCCCCTCGGTGCGGCATGTTCCCCACCGTCGTACCAGGTGGCGGGCGTCCGCAGCCGGATCATGGACACGACGGGTCAGCGGCGTGTCGCCGGCAGTGCTACCCACCGTACGGTCCGTCGTTGAGCGGTGAGGGTGGGCTGACCTTGGCGTTCCGGCTCACTCGGCCTACGCCGAAGTTAGGCTGAGAACGGCCCGACCGCTGGCGCGCAGCGCGGAGAGCGTCGAAGTCTCCTGCACCGAACGCTGGACCCAGCACGCCCGCCGCCAGCTCATCTTCTTCCACGAGGTCGACAAGGCATCCGGCCCGAAGAGATGACGGATGAAGAAATGACGATCCGGATCCCTGATTTCTCTGTTGAGCGATGGGTCAACTCGCCGCCGCTGACCGCCGATGCCCTGCACGCCAAGGTGGTCCTGATCGACATCTGGGAGTACACCTGCATCAACTGGATCCGCACGTCGCCATACGTCAAGGCCTGGCACCGCGACTACGTCGATCGGGGCCTGGTCGTCATCGGTGTGCATGCGCCCGAGTTCGAGTTCGGCAAGCGCGCCGAGAACATCGACCGGGCGATCCGTGACCACGGGCTCACCTATCCGATCGCGCTCGACAACGACTTCACGTTCTGGCGGGCCCTCGGCAACATCGCCTGGCCGGCGAGGTATCTCTTCGACGCGGACAGACGATTCGTCGATCGGTGGATCGGAGAAGGTGACTACGACCGCGTGGAGTCGGAGATCCGCCGGCTTCTCGTCGCCGCCGCGCCCGGAACCGAGCTGCCGCCGGTCAGCCCCGAGGCGGCGGCGTTCGCCACGACCCGGCAGCCCTCCCACGCCGGCGTCACGCCGGAGACGTACGTCGGCGCCGACCGACGCGAGCCGGGCACTTTCGACCTGGTCGGCGACTGGCGCAGCAGCGGCGAGTACGTCGAACTGGCCAGCGGCACCGGCGAGATCGGGCTTCCCTTCAACGCCGGCGAGGTGAATCTCGTCGTGGACCCGGGACCGTCCGGAACAGCGGCGGTCAGGGTGCTGCTCGACGGCAAACCGATCGGTGACGAGCGCGGCGCCGACGTCGGCCCGGACGCGGTGGCGCACCTCGACCGGGCGGCGATGGTGCGGCTTGTCGCTGGCGCGTCCCGGGACGATCACCTGCTGACCCTCGTCGCCAGCCAACCCGGCCTACGCGCGTTCGCCTTCACATTCGGCCCGTAAACAGAAAGGTGGCCCAGATGGCTGTCAAGACCGAAGCGCGAGTGGGCGTTGCCGGGATCCGACCGTTCACGGTGGAGATCCCCGACGCGGAACTCGAGGCGCTGCGTGCGCGCATCGCGGCCACTCGCTGGCCAGAAAAGGAGACGGTCCCAGATCAGTCGCAGGGCGTGCAGTTGGCGACGATCCAGGCGCTCGCGCGCTATTGGCAGACCCAGTACGACTGGCGCAAGGTCGAGGCGAGGATGAATGCCCTGCCGCAGTTCATCACCGAGATCGACGGACTGGACATCCACTTCATCCATGTTCGTTCAAAGCATGAAGATGCGTTGCCGCTCATCGTCACGCACGGCTGGCCCGGCTCGATCATCGAGCAGCTGAAGATTATCGAGCCGCTCACCAATCCCACGGCACATGGCGGGAGCGCATCGGACGCCTTCCATCTGGTGATCCCGTCGATGCCGGGCTACGGTTTTTCGGGCAAGCCGACCGAGCCTGGCTGGGGCCCGGAACGCATCGCACGTGCCTGGACCGAGCTGATGAAGCGCCTCGGCTACACGCGATTCGTGGCGCAAGGCGGCGACTGGGGCGCCATCATCACCGATCTGATGGGCGTACAGGCGCCGCCGGAACTGATCGGCATTCACGTCAACATGCCTGGTGTGTTTCCACCCGACATCGATGCGCTGTTCCAGTCCGACATCACCGGAGCGAACAACGCACTCGGCAAGCTGCCATCGGGTCTCTCACCCGAGGAAAGGCGCGCGTGCGAGCAGTTGGACTTCGTGTGGAAGCACGTCGGCTACGGCCTCATGATGGCGACGCGCCCGCAGACGCTGACCGGGCTCGCGGATTCGCCCACCGGTCTCGCGGCCTTTATGCTCGATCATGACGCAGCTAGCCTGGCGCTGATCTCCCGGGTCTTCGCCGGACAGGCCGAAGGCCTTACCCGAGACGATGTTCTCGACAACATCACGCTCTTCTGGCTGACGAACACGGGCGTTTCCGCAGCGCGTCTCTACGCGGAAAACAAGCTCTCCTTCTTCGCCGCCAAGGGCGTATCCCCATCCATCCCCGTTGCCGTGAGCGTCTTTCACGACGAGCTCTACCAGGCACCGAAGAGCTGGGCAGAGCAGGCGTATCCCAATCTCATCCACTACAACAAGCTCGACAAGGGCGGGCACTTCGCGGCCTGGGAACAGCCGCAACTCCTTTCCGAAGAGATTCGCGCCGGCTTCCGGCCGCTCCGCTAGCTGACCAGTGTCCGAACGTCTGCACACGCCCTACGGTGCTACGCGGCGCGACGGCGGGGACGCCGCCGTGTGTGCGAGGTAGGTGCCCAGACTGATCAGGAATCGAGAAGCCTGGGCCGCCGCGCCGCACCTAGCGTGATCGCCATGGACATCACCATTCACCCGACCTGCCGCCGACTGTCGGTCAGCGACGCCGAGGTCGTCCAGGAGCCAACCGAGCAGCCGTACGGCGTTCGCGACCGCGTCTTCGCCGGCAACATGGGCCGCACGCAGGAGGTGCACTGAGATGGGCGCCATCGAGTCCGTCACCCTGGAGGTGCCCGACCCCGCAGCCGCCGACGCCTTCTACGCCGCGGCCTTCGGGCTGGGCGCTGTGCTGGGCGTCCGCGCCACCGAGGCGCCGACGACAGGCTTCCGCGGGTTCGCGCTGTCGCTCGTCGTGTCCCAGCCGAGCACCGTCGACAGCCTCATCGGCACCGCCCTTGACGCCGGTGCCACCACGCTGAAGCCGGTCAAGAAGAGTTTCTGGGGCTACGCCGGCGTCGTGCAGGCCCCGGACGGAGCGATCTGGAAGGTAGCCACGTCGGCGAAGAAGGACACCGGCCCGGCTACCCGGCAGGTCGACGACGTCGTGCTGTTGCTCGGCGTCGCGGACGTCAAGGCGAGCAAGCAGTTCTACGTCGACCGCGGCCTGGCCGTGGCGAAGAGCTTCGGCAGCAAGTACGTCGAGTTCGAGGCCGCGGGGTCGCCCGTCAAGCTGGCGCTGTACAGCCGCCGCGCTGCCGCCAAGGACGTCGGCGTCTCCCCGGACGGCACCGGATCGCACCGGATCGCCATCGCCGGCGATGCCGGTCCCTTCACCGACCCGGACGGGTTCGCCTGGGAGGCCGCGTCGGTTCGCGCCGGTTGATCCGAAGTCTCGGGCGATCGGGTAGACAGGGGGCCGTCGCCGCGACGGCGGCGGCCCCGGTGAGCAGGGGTGGCAGGAGCATGGCCACGATCCCGACGCGTCTCCGAGCGCGTCCATCGGTGGTATCCCGCTTGGGGCCAGGCGCGCCGACCACGCAAGTGTCTGTTGACCGGTCGGCATCCCGTCGGTACGTTCATGACGCTATCTGCGGCGTCGCGAGGGAAACCGGTGGGAATCCGGTGCGGTCGCGCCACTGTGAGCGGCCTTCGTATCGATGATGGAGACGAGGCCGCGAGTCAGGACGCTCCTTCGTCGCAGTCCTTTCGTAGGGGACGCGTCATCCCCAGAGGAGGTCGACTCATCATGTCCAGTGCCACTCCGGCTCGCCCGCTGACTCAGCCTGCCGTCTCTCCCCGGATGGTGTGGGCGGTGCTGGCAGTCGTCGCCGTCCTGCTGCTCCTGGCGTACCTCGTGGCGTTCGACCAGGGCGCGGTTTCTCGCAGCGGCATGTACCTGCACGAACTGATGCACGACGGCCGGCACCTGCTCGGCGTCCCGTGCCACTGAGTGCCGCCGGGATGCCTACCTTCACCTCCGTGCTGCTGCGTGGTCTCCTTGCCGGGTTGATTGGCGGCCTGCTCGCCGGGGCCTTCGCCCATGTCGCCGGTGAATCCCGCGTCGAGGCGGCGATCGCCATCGAGGAACAGGCCGTGCACGCCGATCCGGCGATCGGCGACGATCACCACGCCGAAGAGTTGGTCAGCCGCGAAGGCCAACGGGCAGGGCTCTTCCTCGCCACCGGGTTGTTCGGCGTCGCCATGGGCGGCCTGCTGTCCATCGCGTACGCACTGCTGCGGCGTCGGCTGCGGATCCGCCACGACGCCCATGCCGCTCTCGCTCTGGCCGGTGCGGCGCTGCTCGGCGCGGTGATCGTGCCGTTCGGCAAGTATCCGGCCAATCCGCCTGCGGTTGGCAACCCCGACACGATCAACCAGCGCACCGGCAGCTACCTGGCAATGGTGATCCTCGGCCTGGTGGCGGTGTGGGCCGGCGCCATCGCCTACCGATCCATGCGCGCCGGGGCACCACAGTGGTCACGCTGTGCCGCCGCCGTCGCCGGCTTCTTGGCCACCGTGGCCGTCGGCTACCTGGCGCTGCCGTCCTTCAACGAGGTGCCCGCGAACTTCCCGGCGGGCCTGCTGTGGGACTTCCGGCTCGCCTCGCTGGGCACCCAGCTGGTGCTGTGGGCCGGCGTCGGGCTTGCCTTCGCCGCGTTGCTGCGGCGTGGACAGGCGAAGGCTGCAGGTAGCGAGCTCTCACCAGAGGCGACCGTTCCTGCCAGAGCGTGACCACGACCAGGATTCAGCTGGTCGCCCACGCACCCACCCGTGCCCTACGACTGGCGACCTTCGGTAGCGGAAACGTGGACCTGGGCGAGGGCGGCCGCCGTGCCGCCCTCGCCCTGGCCAACCGGGCCCCCGCGCGCTGGGGCGAGCACTGCTGCGTGAGCAGCCCCGCCGAAGCGGCCGTCCAGACCGCGATGGCCTGGGGACTGCGACCCACGATCGAAGCCGCGATCGCCGATTGCGACTACGGAGACTGGACCGGCCACACCCTCGACGAGGTCGCCGCGACAAACCCCGACGGCCTGCAGCGATGGCTCACCGACCCGGACGCCGCACCACACGGCGGAGAGACCCTCACCACGCTCATCGACCGCGTCGGCCACTGGCTTCACGCACAGACAGCACGCTGCGAGCGAATCACCGCGATCACCCACGCGGCAGTGATCCGAGCCGCCCTGGTCAACGTCCTGCGAGCACCGTCGACAGCCTTCTGGCAACTCGACGTCGCGCCACTGTCGGTCCTGCACCTACGGGCAGGCAACCGGGGATGGAGAGTTCACCTGGCGGCGGCAGGACCAACGGCTGCCGTCAGACATGGAACCTAGACGGCCTGTGGCAACCTGCCCGCTGAGTCGGCCTCACGGAGATCGCCGAACGCTGGGCACTGATCGACTCGATGTGCCGATAGTCGGCGTGACGGGTAGGCAGGCGGCAGCGCCCGGCGCTCGGTCGGTGCCCGGCCTACGGGTGTATGGGCCGGTTCCCAGGCAACAGCGGCCCGGTCTGGGCCGCTGACCTGAGTACGAGTGGGCCGCCAGGGACTCGAACCCTGAACCTATGGATTAAAAGTCCACAGCTCTGCCATTGAGCTAGCGGCCCGCCCGCTCAGGCTACCGGAACCCGTCCGCGCCAGGCTTCCGGCTTCCCACCGCCCATCGATGCCCGGCACCGACGCCCGACGGCCGGTACCCGCCGTGACGGAAGCGGGGTGGTCAGGAGCGTCGTTCTCCGCTTGGCTTGCCGCATGATGATCGTGCGTACGGGGGTGCTGGTCGCGGCGACCCTGCTGACCGGGCTGATGGCGGGGCTGTTCTTCGCGTACTCGTGTTCGGTGATGCCGGGGTTGGCCGCAACGGACGACCGGAGCTTCGTGCAGACCATGCAGTGGATCAACCGGCGGATCCTGAACGGGTGGTTCCTCACCGCCTTCCTCGGGTCGATGGTGCTGATCGTGGTGGCGGTGGCGCTGCACTACGCGGACGGACCGGTGCTGGTCTGGACGGGCGCGGCCCTGGTCCTCTACGGCGCCACGCTGGTGATCACCATGCGGTGGAACGTGCCGCTGAACGATCAGCTCGACCGGGCCGGCCCGGCGGACGACCCGGCGGCGATCCGCGAGCGCTTCGAGGCGCCGTGGGTGCGGTGGAACCTGGCGCGGACGATCACCTCGGTCGCGGCGTTCGGCTGCCTGATCGGGGCGCTGGTGGGCAGCGACTGACGCGCGGCGGCAGATCGGCGACGTGGCGGTGTCCTGCCGCGCGGTCACCGCCACCTCGCCGACCTGGCGTCGCACTCATGGGCCACGGCGGTTGGGACCCGCTGCAGCGGGTACGGCAGGCGACATGCGCATCGTGATCGTGGGAGCCACCGGCAACGTGGGGACGGCGCTGCTGCGCCGGCTGCGGCGGGAGTCCGGGACGGAAGTGGTCGGCGTGGCGCGCCGGCTGCCCGGGCTGGACCCGGGGGAGCCGTATGACCGGGTGGAGTGGCACTCCTGCGACATCGGTGGCCCCGAGGCCGCCGAGCAGTTGGCCGCGATCTTCGCCGGGGCGCGGGCGGTGGTGCACCTGGCCTGGCAGATCCAGCCCAGCCACGACCGGCGCACCCTGTACCGGACCAACGTCGGCGGCAGCCGCGCGGTGATCGACGCGGCCGTCCGGGCCGGCGTCCCCGCCCTGGTGTACGCGTCGTCCGTCGGCACGTACGCGGCCGGCCCGAAGGACCACCCGGTCAGCGAGCGCTGGCCGGCGACCGGGGTGCCCGAGTCGTCCTACAGCCGGGACAAGGCCGAGGTGGAGTCGCTCCTCGACGCGGTCGAGCGGGAGCGCCCGGAGCTGCGGGTGGTCCGGCTGCGGCCGGGGCTGACCTTCCAGCGGGACGCCGGCACCGAGATCAGCCGCTACTTCCTCGGCCCGCTGGCCCCGGTGCGGCTGCTGCGGTACGGCCGCATTCCGCTCGTACCCACCAACCGCCGCCTCCGGATGCAGGCGGTGCACGCCGACGACGTGGCCGACGCGTACGCGAAGGCGGTCCTGGGTGAGGCGCGCGGCGCCTTCAACGTGGCCGCGGACCCGGTGCTGACCCCGGAGCTGGTGGCCCGGCACTTCCACGGCTGGACGGTGCCGGTGGCCGTCCCGGTGCTGCGCGCGGCGGCGGCGCTGACCTGGCGGGCGCGGCTGCAGCCGGTCGACGCCGGCTGGGTCGACCTGGCGTTGAACGTGCCGCTGATGTCCAGCGAGCGCGCCGAGACCGAGCTGGGCTGGACCCCGCAGGTCGACTCGGTGACCGCGCTGCGGGAAGTCCTCACCGGCATGGCCCACCACGCCGGCACTGCGGCGCCGCCGCTCTCGGCAGCCCCCACCCTCCCCGGCCGCCCCGCGGCCCTCCTCCAGTCCCGCCTCCCCGGCCACCCCAACCCCTACTGACCACCCACCCCACTCAGCCACCAGGTCAAGAAGTTCGCGTCCGAGTCGATCTCCCTGGAGACGCAAACTTCTTGATCAACGGGTTCCGGCGTCAGGCGTGGGAGAGGGCGAAGGCGACCAGGAAGCCGAGGACGGTGATCAGGCCGACCAGCAGGTGCGCGTCCTCGAACGCCTCCGGGACCATGGTGTCGGTGATCATGGCGAGGATGGCGCCCCCCGCCAGGGCGGTGATGCCGGCCAGCACCTCGGGTGGCGCGCCGCCCAGCAGCGCGTACCCGGCCAGCGCCGCCACTCCGCTGATGAGGGCGATCGCCGTCCAGAGCAGGAAGACGTACCGCCTGGTCCGGCCGGCCCGGCGCATGCCGGCGGCGCTGGACAGCCCCTCCGGCACGTTGCTCAGGAAGACCGCGATCACCGTGACCAGGCTGACCGGGCCGCCGGTGAGCAGGCTGGCGCCGATCACCACCGACTCCGGTACGCCGTCCAGCAGCGCGCCCACCGCGATCGCCGTACCGGAGCCGGGCTGCTCCTGCTCGGAGGGCTGCTCCTCGCCGGAGCGCTTGCGGTGCCGCGCGCCGCGCCGGGCCAGCAGCACGTTCGCCCCGGTGTACGCGAGCGCCCCGGCCGCCGCCCCGATCACGGTCGGCGTCAGGCCGCCCCGTTCGTGCGCGTCGGCGATCAGCTCGAACGAGACGGCGGAGAGCAGCACTCCCGCGCCGAACGCCATGATCGACGCGATGATCCGGCGCGGTACCCGCGCGAAGTATCCGGCGACCGCGCCGATCAACAGGGCGGACCCGGCCAGCAGACCCCAGAAACCCGCTTCCAGCCACTGCGGCACGGGCAGCACCCTACGCCCGCCCCAGCGACGGGGACCAGGTCAGAAATCGGCGAACAGATAGGGCAGCTGGCGCGGGAAGATGCGGCGCAGCTCGGCGGCCGCGTCCACCGGCACCACGCCGAGCCCCCGGATGGCCACCTCCGCCGGGTCGAGCACCCCGTACGCCAGGGCGCTGAGCCCGGCGGCGGTGAGCCTCGCGGTGGGGACGGTGCCGACGGCGGCGTCGCCGGGCAGCACCTCCAGCTGCCCGGTGGCCCCGTCGAGCAGGTGGGTGCCGGCCAGCCACCGGTCGCCGACCAGCTCCACGGTGACCCGGCCGGTGCCGGCCGGCAGGCCGGCGAGCGCGTCCAGGCTCAGCAGCCGGGCCATCGGCGCCGATGACCCGGGCCGGGACACCCGCGCCTCGACGTGCACCGACAGGTCGGTGAGCCACAGTTCGGGCAGCTCATCGGCGGGCAGCTGGACGCGGACCCGCTCCACCTGGTCGACGTGGCGGGCAAAGAACTGGAGCAGCGACGCCCGGGCGTACGGGTCGCCGGCGAGCAGGTCGTCGGCGATCAGCTCGCCGCCGTGGTCGTCGATGCGGTAGGTGACCGCGCCGACCGTCGCGCCGTCTCGGACGACGGTGAGCAGCCAGCGGTCGTCCCGGTCGCGCAGCCCGACCGCGCGGAAGTCGGGGAAGACGGCGAACCCGTGCCGCTCCGCCAGGCACCGTTCGGTGTACGCGCGCCACGCCGGGTAGCCGGCGCCGATCCGCTCCCAGACCACCTCGCCGGGCAGCTCGGCGCGGAGCAGCGGGGCCAGGTCGGCCGGGGAGAAGACCGCGGTACGCCGGGCGGGCAGCCCGACGTATCCGAAGCGCTCGTAGAACGAGGCGCGGAACGGGTAGAGCGCGGTCAGCGCGTGCCCCTCGGCGCGCATCTCGTCGAGGAGCTGGTGCAGCAGCGCCCGGACGTGGCCGCGCCGGCGGGCCAGCGGATGCGTCGCCACCCCGGCCACGCCGGCCATCGGCAGGACGCGTCCGCGCAGGTTCTGCCGCATCGGGATCGCCGTGGCGGCGGCCATCGCGCCGCCGTCCTCCTCGACGACCAGCGTCCGGTTGCCCGCGTTGTACGGCAGGTACTCCCGGTACTCCTCGACCCGGGTCGGCTTCATCGGCGACGCCTCGAACGCGTACGCCTGGAGCGGGAAACTGTGGGTGAGGCGTTCCTCGGCGGCCAACCGGCGGATGATCATCCGTCCATCCCAACCCGGCAGCGCGGCGGGCGCAACCCGATTGCCGTTCAGGTCACCGGCAGGTGCCGGACGTGCCGGCGCCGGCGCAGCCGGGCGGTGGACATGGACACCCCCGCCACCGCGAGGACCAGTACGGCCGGGTCAGACCTCGGTGACGTCGGAGACCACGACCGTGACGTTGTCCGGCGCGCCGGCCTGGTGGGCGAGCTTCACCAGCTGCTCGCCGCACTGCTGCCGGTCGCCGTACGTGGCCAGGGCCGAGGCGATCGCGACGTCCTCCACGTAGTCGGAGAGGCCGTCGCTGCACAGCAACAGCCGGTCGCCGGGGACGACGGTGAGCGTCCCGATGGCCGGCGGCGCGTCCGCGCCCTGCACGGCGCGGGTGACCAGGGAGCGCTGCGGGTGGTGCCGGGCCTGGTCGGGGGAGAGTGCACCCTGGTCGACCAGCGCCTGCACGAAGGTGTCGTCCCGGGTGAGCTGGGTCAGCGCGGCGTCGCGCAGCAGGTAGCAGCGGGAGTCGCCGACCTGGGCCAGGACCAGGGTGTCGCCGGCGAGCAGGCCGGCCGTCAGGGTCGTACCCATGCCGTCGCGCGCCGGGTCCACCGTGATGGCGGCCCGGATGCGCTGGTTGGCGGTGCTGACCACGGCGCGCAGCGCGTCGGCGGCCTCGTCGGGGCCGGTCGGCGGGGTCAGCTCGTCCAGGATCCGGATGACGATCTCGCTGGCCACCTCGCCGGCGGGCAGGCCGCCCATGCCGTCGGCGACCGCCACCAGGCGGTCACCGGCGAGGGCGGAGTCCTCGTTGTTGGTCCGGATGAGGCCGACGTCGTTGAGGATGGCCGAGCGGAGGATGAGCGTCATGGGGTCAAGCTTGCCAAGAAGACCCCACCGCCGTCTCTACGCTACCCGGGGGTACGGCCGAGAAAGATTCCGTTGTCCGGGGCGGGCGGCCGGGTCCACCCTGGTCAGCGGCGCGGGTAGCGCAGCAGGAGGCTGGCCCGTACCTCCTCGTCGCCGACCGCCGCGTAGCTGTGCGGGACGTCGGAGGTCCAGCGCAGATGCTCGCCGGCCGCGGCGGTCAGCGGGGCGTCCACCGGCCCGGCCCGCAGCACGCCGGCGAAGACGGTGACGTGTTCGGTCACCCCGGGCTGGTGTGCGGGGGAGAGCTGGCCCGGGCCGGGGGCGACCCGCATCCGGTAGAGCTCGTAGGTCGCGTCGGTGTCGGTGAAGACCTCCAGCAGGGTGGCGCTGACCGCCGCGCCGGTGACCGTGGGGGTCGCCGCCGGTTCGGAGAGGACGGCGGTGAGCGGTACGCCGAGCTGCGCGGTGATCGCGTACAGGGTTTCCAGGGTCGGGTTGCGGGTGCCGTTCTCCAGCCCGGAGAGGGTGGCCTTCCCGACGCCAGCCAGCCGGGCCAGCGTGGAGAGGGACATGCCCCGCTCCTCGCGGAGGGTGCGGACCCGGCGGCCGACCGTCTCGGGCGCCCGGTCCCGGGCTGGTGGGGCTGCTGCCATGCGGCTATGGTGCTACATCGAGGCGTTCCGTAAACGGAACGGCCGACGGAATGGCCGACGGAACGACGGCGGGAGGATGGCGTGGCGGGTCGACTCCAACCGGTCCTGGCCGGTGTGGTGACCGCGCTGGTCGGATTCGCCAGCTCGTTCACGGTGGTGCTGGCCGGGCTGCGGGCGGTCGGCGCGGACCAGGCGCAGGCTGCCTCCGGCCTGCTCGCGCTCTGCCTCGCCACCGGCGGCTGCGCGGTCTGGCTGGGCCTGCGGCACCGGCTGCCCCTGGCGATCGCCTGGTCCACCCCGGGCGCGGCGCTGCTGGTCGCCACCGGTCCGGTGCCCGGCGGGTGGCCGGCGGCGGTCGGCGCGTTCCTGCTCACCGGCCTGCTGATCGCCGCCGCCGGACTGGTCCCGGCGCTCGGCCGGGCGGTCGCCGCGATCCCCGCTCCGGTCGCCAGCGCCATGCTCGCCGGGGTGCTCCTGCCGCTCTGCACCGCGCCCGTCCGGGCCCTCGTCGAGGTGCCCAGGCTGGCCGGACCGGTGGTGCTCACCTGGCTGGTGCTGCACCGCTTCGCCCGCCGCTGGGCGGTGCCGGGCGCGCTGGCCGTGGCGGCCGGGGCGATCGCGCTGACCGCGGCCGGGCCGACCCGGGCGCAGCTCGCCCCGACCATCGCGCTGACCACGCCCACCTGGACCCTGCCCGCGGTGGTCGGCCTCGCGCTGCCGCTGTTCCTGGTCACCATGGCCGCGCAGAACGTGCCCGGCACGGCCGTCCTCGCCGGCTACGGCTACCGCGCCCCGCTGGGCTCCGCGCTCCGGGTGACCGGCCTCGCCACCGCGCTCGGCGCGCCGGCCGGCGGCCACGCGGTGAACCTGGCGGCGATCACCGCCGCGCTGGCTGCCGGCCCCGACGCCCACCCCGACCCGGAGCGGCGGTGGATCGCCTCGGTCACCGCCGGGATCGGCATGGCGTTGCTCGGCCTCGGTGCCGGGGTGGCGACCGCCCTGGTGCTGCTCTCCCCGCCGATCCTGGTCGAGGCCGTGGCCGGGCTCGCGCTGCTCGGTGCGCTGGCCGGCGCGGTCTCGGCGGCCGTCGCCGAGCCGGACGCCCGCGAGGCGGCGGTGGTCACCTTCGTGGTCACCGCCTCCGGAGTGAGCCTGCTCGGTATCGGCGGTGCGTTCTGGGGTCTGGTCGCCGGCTGGCTGATGCTCCTGCTCTTCCGCCGCCGTCGGGGTGCCGAGCGTCCGGCACCACCCCCGACGGACCCGTCCGCCGCCGAGCCGGCCACCCCGGCGCGGGTCGGCTGATCACGGCGTCACTCCTCCTCGGGCAGTTCCGCGGCCGGGACGTCGAGGCGTACGCCGTCGTCGGTGACGGCCGTGATCCGGTCGGCCAGCACGTAGACCGCGCCGGTGCGGGCCAGTTCGGTGGATACCTTGAGATATCCGGTACGCAGCAGTCGGGCGGCCAGGTCGGCGGGGACGTCCGGTTCCTCGACCGCCGCCGACTCGATCAACTCGTCCAGGCTGCCGCCCGGATCGACCCCGGCGGGCGCCTGCACCGTCACCGCGTTCGGGTCGCCGCGCTGGACGAGATCCACGGTGCCGACCTCGGCGCCGGTCGAGTCGACCACCCGCATGCCCGTGGTGACCCGGGAAATCACCTGCTGACTCATGCCGTCAGCGGTTCCCGGGCCGGCCCGGCGCTAAACGGGCGGGGTCCAGCCGCTGGGCGGACGGGGCGAGAGCTCGCGCCAGGCGTCCGTCCCCTCCAGCAGCGCCCGGACCGTGTCCTCCGCCTCCTCCGCGCTGCCGTACTCGTAGAACTGGGAGACCCCCTCGGCGCCGCCGGCGCGCTGCTCGACGTGCCAGCGGTCGCCGTCGACCCGGAGGAAGACGTCCCGCCGGGCCAGCCGCCCCCATTTCCCGTTCCACCAGTGCCTGCGCTGCTCCATGACCGGGACTCTATCGAACATGTGTTCGACACACGTCGGCCCCCGCGGGATTCCCACGGGGGCCGGTGTGTTCGCGTACGTCAGCGCGCGGCGGGCGGCTCCGGCCGGCGGCCCAGCACGTCGTCCAGCGCGCCCCGCTGGGCCGGCGTGGCGTGGTTGCCGGCGAGCAGCGCGTCCCGGATCTCGGTGAGCAGCCGGACCTCCTCGCTCGGCGCCTTCGGCGGCGGCTCCTCGCCGCGCTTGCGCCGCTCGGCGAGCTTGTTCATCGGGAAGACGACGAGGAAGTAGAGCGCCGCCGCGGTGAGCAGGAAGGTGATCACCGCGTTGACGAAGGCGATCCAGTCGAACTCGATACCGAGCAACTTGGGGGCGGTGCCCTCGATGCCCTTGTCGCTGCCGGTGATTAGCAGCACGAAGACCCGGATCAGCGGGTCCAGGAACGACTTGGTCAGCTGAGTGACCACGCCCGTGAACGCGGCGCCGATGACGACACCGACCGCCAGGTCGACGACGTTGCCGCGCATGATGAAGTCTTTGAAGCCCTTGAGCATCCGCTCTCCCGTGCTGTCCGGTATCTCCGTCCGGGACAACCTATGCCCCGGAGGGAGCCTCCAGGAAAGCGCCGGCCTCGATCGCCGCCCGTCCCGGATCGCCGTCCCGGATCGCGTCGACCAGTCGACCGTGGTCGACGTACCGCTCGGGCTCCAGCGCGTCCCCCATCGCCTGGGCGACGGTGCTGCGCAGCGCGGCGCCGACCGAGGCGTACAGCTCGGCCAGCATGGCGTTGTGCGCGGCGGCCACCACCGCGGTGTGCAGCGCGGCGTCCGCCTCGACGAACTCGGGCACCCGGCCGGAGCGCCACGCGGCCTCCCGGGCGGCGAGCGCCGCGTCGAGCGCCGCCAGGTCCTCGGGGGTACGCCGCAGCGCGGCGAGCCGGGCCGCCTCCACCTCGAAGGCGCGGCGGACCTCGATCACCTCGGCCATCCGGTCGTCGGTGAGCCGGCGGGCCACCACCGGGGCCAGTTCGTCGGTCGACACCACGTACGTCCCGGAGCCCTGGCGGGGTTCCAGCACCCCGGCGTGCACCAGGGCGCGGACCGCCTCGCGGACGGTGTTCCGCCCCACGCCCAGCGCGGCGACGAGTTGGGGCTCGGTGGGGATCCGGCTACCCACCGGCCACTCGCCGCCGAGGATCCGGGTCCGGAGCTGCTCGATGGTCTGCCGCACCCGGTGCCCACGCGGCGGCACGGCGAGGGAATCAACGGCGCGTGTCACCGGTTACAACTCCTGCCGAAATTCATCCCATGATTGTAGGTTCGAGGTCATGACACCGCCACCCACCTGCGCCGAGGCTCCCGCCGCCGACCAGATCACCGCCGACGTGACGCCCGGTCCGGCCCCGGCGGCGGCCCCGCCGGCAGCCCGGCGCCCGGCCACGGGCGGCGCGCTGGTGCTGGTCGGCATGCTGCTGGTCGCGCTCAACCTGCGCGCCGCGGTGACCAGCCTCGGCGCCCTGCTGGACGAGGTACGCGGCGGCTTGGGCCTCTCCGGCGCCATGGCCGGCTTCGTCACCACCCTGCCCACCATCGCGTTCGCCGGGCTCGGCGCGCTCACCCCGTGGCTGGTCCGCCGCTGGCCGGCCGCCCGGGTGCTGGTGCTGGCGATGGTCGCGCTCACCGTCGGGCAGGTGCTCCGGGTGGTCACCGACTCGGCGGCGGTCTTCGTGCTCACCAGCGCGCTCGCCCTGGCCGGCATCGCGGTGGCGAACATCCTGCTGCCGATGCTGGTCAAGCAGCATTTCGCGCACCGCACCGGGCTGGTCACCGGGGCGTACACGATGGCCCTGACCACGGGCACGACGGTGGCCGCCGCCTCGGCGGTGCCGGTGGCGCACGCCTTCGGGTCGTGGCGGGCCGGGCTCGGCGTCTGGGCCGGGATGGCCGCGGTGGCCGTACTCCCGTGGGTGCCGCTGGCGCTGCGCGCCCGCGCGGCGCGGCGGACCGCGGCCCCGGACGCGGCCGTCGCCACCCCGGCGCGGGTGCGGCCGGCCCGGACCCGGCTCGGCTGGGCCATGGCGGTCTACTTCGGGGCGCAGTCGCTCAGCGGGTACGCGATCATGGGCTGGCTGGCCCAGCTCTTCCGGGACGCCGGCTACGCGCCGGAGACGGCGGGCCTGCTGCTCGCCGGGGTGACCGCGCTCGGCGTGCCGGTGGCGCTGGCCATGCCGACCCTCGCCGGCCGGCTGCGGACGCTGCGGCCGCTGGTCCTCGCGCTGACCGCCTTCTCGGCGGCCTCCTACCTCGGTCTGGCCCTCGCGGCGCACGGCCTCGCGCCGCTCTGGGTGCTGCTGCTCGCCCTCGGCCAGGGCGCGTTCCCGCTGATCCTGACCACCATCGGGCTGCGCGCCCGGACCGCCGAGGGCACCGTGGCGCTGTCGGCCTTCGCACAGAGCACCGGGTACGTCATCGCCGCGCTCGGACCGCTGCTGGTCGGCATCCTCTACGAGGCGACCGGAGGCTGGACGGCGCCGATCGGCTTCCTGCTGGTCGCGCTCGCGGTGCAGACGGCGGCGGGGCTGGTGATCGCCCGTCCCCGTTACATCGAGGACGAGCGCTGAGGCGGGACGGTCAGGAGGAGGCCGGCGTCGGGTCGCCCGCGACCGCCTGCTCCACCGTCGGGTAGGTGTGCAGCACCTCGACCAGGCCGCTGACCTCGAGGATGCGGAGCACCCCGCGCTGCGGAGCGGCCAGCCGGACCACCCCGCCGGTGTCGTCGCAGCTGTTCTTCGCCCGGACGAACACGGACAGACCGGTCGAGTCGCAGAAGGACAGCTCGGCCAGGTCGAAGACGAGGCGGTTGCGCCCCTTGTCCAGCAGGTCCGTGATCTGGTCCTGCAGCTGCGGTGCCGTCGCCATGTCCAGCTCGCCCGCGACCGACACGACGACCACGTCGCCGCGCTGTTCCGTGTGCACCGTCAGGGACATACGCAGACCTCCTGTGTTCGGTTGGAACCGTATCCCACGAGAAGGGGGATACGCAGAACGGAGGCCGGCGGGAGTGCTCCCGGTCATTCCTTTGCTGCGTGACAAGTAGCCCGCAGATTCCGGTGATAGAGTCCGCCCGTCCAGAAACCAGGGAGGTCGCCGTGGCGTTGAGCGCGATCATCCTCCCTTCGGCCGGAGCGTGACGGTGGACGGCGGCGCGGCCATGCTCCGCTACCACGAGGCCCGGCAGCAGGCCGAGTTGCTCGCCGAGCGGCTGGTCGCGCTGGCCGACACCACCGTGCAGATGCATGCCGCGCCGAACTTCGGCCGGCTGCTGGCGGCGGCCGCGGCCGGTGCGGCGCGGATCTTCAAGAGCCCGGCGGCGGTGATTGCCGAGACCTTCGACGGCGACTGCCTGGCCGGGGTGGCCGCCGCGCCGGACGCCGCCGGGGTCCTTGTCCCGTGGACCATCGACGACACCGGGATGCCCATCGGCACCACCGTCCGGATCGACGAGCCGGGCAACTGGGCGCTGGCCGACTGGCCGACCGGCGACACGGTCACGGTGGCCGCCGCCCGGCTGCGCGAGGACCGGGCGGCGCTCTACGTGGTGGTGCCGACCGCCACGCAGACCGTCCGTACGCCGGTGCTGGTGCAGCTCGCCCAGGCCGTCGCCTCGGCGGTGGAGGCCCAGCGCTCCTTCGACCAGGAGCACCGGATCGCGGTGACCCTCCAGCGCAGCCTGCTGCCCCGCCGGCTGCCCGAGATTTCCGGCCTGGACCTGGCCGTCCGGTACGAGCCGGCGAGTGCCCACACCGAGGTGGGCGGCGACTTCTACGAGCTGGTGATGCTCGACGGCCACCTGCTGATGGCGATCGGCGACGTGGCCGGGCACTCGCTGCACGCCGCGACCGTGATGGCCGAGCTGCGGCACGCGGTGCGGGCGTACGCGGTCGAGGGGCATCCGCCGGGGGTGATCCTGGACCGGGTCAACGAGCTGATGCGCATCCTGCTGCCGAGCGAGCTGGCCACGCTCTGCCTGCTGCTGCTGGACCCGGGCAGCGGGCTGATCCGGCTGGCCAGCGCCGGGCACCTGCCCGCCCTGATCAGCAGCGACGGGCGGGTGGAGTTCGTGCAGCAGTCGGCGCCCCTGCTCGGGGTCCGCGCGCCGCGCCCGCCGGACCTGGAGTTCGTGCTGCCGGCCGGCGCGACGCTGGTCCTCTACACCGACGGCCTGATCGAGCGCCGGGACGCCACGATCGACGAGGGGATGGCGGCGCTGGGGGCCGTCGCCGCCCGGGTGGACGACGACCTCGACCAGTTCTGCCAGCGGCTGCTGGTCGAGTTGGCGCCGCCGGAGATCCATGACGACGTCGCGGTGGTCGCGGTCCGTCGCCGCTGAGCACGGGTCCGTCCGCAGCGCGGCCGAGGGTCACCCGCCGCGCGACACGGCCAGCGAGCGGGCGTACGCGGCGGGGGAGACGCCGGTGACCGCGCTGAACTCGCGGACCAGGTGGGCCTGGTCGGCGTACCCGAGGTCGGCGGCGACCCGCGCCCAGTCCAGCGGCCCGGCGGCGGCCTGTTCGATCGCCTCCTGGAGGCGGTACCGCCGGATCACCCACTTCGGACCGACGCCGACGTGATCGAGGAAGAGCCGTTGCAACCGCCGGGTCGAGACGGCGTGCCGCCGGGCGAAGTCGTCCACCCGCAGGATCCGCCGGTCGGCGCGGATCTCCTCGACCAGCGCGGTGGCCTCGGCGGCCAGCGGGTCCGGCGCCGGCGCCCAGCTGGTGAGCAGCTCGTCCAGCCGGCGGCACCGCTCGTCGTCCGGGCCGGCGCAGTGTTCGCCCTGGACCGGCAGCCCGACCTGCGCGAACGGCCGGCGCTGCCCGGTCAGCTCGCTGACCGGCCGCGGCCAGAAGGGCCGGAAGCCGCCGGGGCGGAACTGGACGCCGCTGACCCGGCCGGTGCCACGCAGCGTGACGGTGAACAACTCCAGACCGACCCCGGCCACCTCACCGGTCTCCGGGCCGCCCGCCTGGGTCTGGAACACCACGTTGACCGCCGGGTGCGGCACCACCCGCTGCACGTGCGGCTCGGTCAGCTCCCAGTCGACCAGCCAGTAGTGCTCGACGTACGGGCGCAGCGCGGGCGCGGCCAGCCGGCGCCGGAAGCGCACGTTCCGCAGCAGCCGGCTCGGGTCGAGGATGCCGCGGCTGTCCCGTCGCGGTTCGTGTCGCATTTCTTCAAGACCACCCCCATACGCTGGCCCTATGAGCACGAAGACTAGTGAGCTGCTGGCCGCCGCCGCACCCCGGACGGTGGCGGTGGTCCAGAGCATCTCCGACGATCAGCTCGACCTGCCCACCCCGTGCCCCGACTACTCGGTGCGCGACCTGCTCAACCACCTGTACGACGTGGTGGTCAACTTCCAGGCGCTCGCCCGGCGGCAGGAGGTGGACTGGTCGGCGAAGGACGACCACCTGACCGAGGGCTGGCGGGACCGGTTCGCGGCGGAGACCGTACGCCTGATCGAGGCGTGGTCGGACCCGGCGGCGCTGGAGGGTGTCTCGCCGGGGATGGGGCTGCCGCAGGAGACGGTCGGCGACATGGCCCTCATCGACCTCACGGTGCACGCCTGGGACCTGGCCCGGGCGACCGGGCGGCGGTTCGAGATCGAACCGGCGGTGCTGGCGGCGGGCCACGGCTTCATGGACCGGATGGGCGAGACCGGCCAGCGGATGGGGGCGTTCGGCGAACCGGTGCCCACCACCTCCGACGCCACCGCGCTGGACCAGTTGCTCGGCCGGACCGGCCGGAACCCGGCCTGGACCCCCTGACTCCCGCTGTTCTTCCTGCATGCCAGCACGACCGTGGCAGAGCTGCGGACGACCTGATGTGACGCGGTGGCCACCGCCGACGCTGTTCGCACGGGGAGGCCCACCGGCGGCCCTCCCGGGCCGGGCCGAAGGGCCGGCGGAGAGCGCGACAGCGGGAGACCAGCAGCATGCACAACCAGCCCGGCAACGCGGCGCCGGTGTTCGTCGACCGGACCGGACGCCGCCGCCGGCTGACCGTGGTCGCGGGTACGGCGATGGGCCTCGGCCTGCTCACCAGCCTCGGGTTGATCCTCGCCGGTCTCTTCTTCGACTCCTCGGTGCCGCTGCCCGGCTGGTCGGAGACGAAGGTCCAGCCGCCGATCAAGATTGGCGACGACGCCCCGTCCCGGGGGGAGCAGCGGACCAGCCCCCGGCCCGAGCCGGTGACCAGCACGACCCCGGCGCTCACCCCGACCGCCACCGGCACGACGACCACCCGGGCCACCACCTCTGCCGTCCCACGACCGTCGGTCCCCGGGCAGGGTGACGAGCGGCGGCGCAGCGCCAAGCCGACCCGGACTCCGGGCAAGCCCTGACCATGGCGCGACACGTGGCCCGCCGCGACCCCCGGGCGCACTGGTTGCTGCTCCTGCTGGGGCTGGTCGCGCTGCTCGCGGCGCTCAGCTTCAACGGTCTGGTCACCAACGTCCGGGGCGGCTCCGGCCCGGTCCAGGCAACCGCGATGCCCGCGCCGAAAGCGGTCAGCACGGCTGGACCCGTGCTGCGGCTGGACGGCCCCACGCCGGTCAGCCGGCGGCTCGCGCCGCGCACCCTGGCGCTGACCTTCGACGACGGGCCCGACCCGCGGTGGACGCCGCAGGTGCTCGACGTGCTGCGCCGGCACCATGCCCACGCCACCTTCTTCGTGGTCGGCGCCCGGGTGAACGAGCATCCCGAGCTGGTCCGGCGGATCCTGGCCGAGGGGCACGAGATCGGCTCGCACACCTTCACCCACGCGGACGTGGGCGGCGTGCCCGGCTGGCGGGTCGGGGCCGAGCTGGCCTGGACCCGCAACGCGATCGCCGGTGCCACCGGCCGCGAGGTGACCCTGTTCCGGCCGCCCTTTTCGTCGACCCCGGCGGCGCTGACCGGGCCGCTGTACGGCGCGCTGCGCGACGCCGCCGGCAGCGGGCACGTGGCGGTGCTCGCCGACCGGGACACCAGGGACTGGGAGCGGCCGGGCGTCCCGGCCATCGTCCAGGCGGCCACGCCGCAGGGCGGCGCCGGGGCGGTGGTGCTCATGCACGACGGCGGCGGCGACCGCAGCCAGACCGTGGCCGCCCTCGACCAGTTGCTGCCCCGGCTGGCCGGGGCGGGATACCGGTTCACCACCGTGTCGGAAGGCATCGGGGCACCCGCGTCGATGCTCCCGGCTAGCGCCGGCGCCCGGCTGAGCGGGATGGCGCTGCGCTGGGCGCAGACCGGCGCCGGCTGGCTGGCCTCGGCCATGAACCTGCTGCTCGGCGTGGCTCTGGTGCTCGGGGTGGCGCGGCTCGCCGTGCAGGTGGTCTGCGCGCAACGGCACGTACGCCGGGTCCGGCGGCCGCGACGGCGTTGGCCCGAGGTGACCGTACCCGTCTCGGTGATCGTGCCGGCGTACAACGAGGCCGCGAACATCGCCGCCACCGTACGGTCCCTGGTCGCCAGCGCGTACCCGGCGCTGGAGGTGATCGTGGTCGACGACGGCTCCAGCGACGGCACCGCCGACATCGTCGAGCGGATGCGGCTGCGCGGGGTACGCGTCATCCGGCAGGCGAACGCCGGCAAGCCGGCCGCGCTGAACACCGGCATCCGGGCCGCCCGCGCCGACCTGCTGGTGCTGGTCGACGGGGACACCGTCTTCCAGCCGGACACCGTCTACCGACTGGTCCAGGGCTTCGCGGACCCGCGCGTCGGCGCGATCAGCGGCAACACCAAGGTGGCCAACCGGCGTCGGCTGCTCGGCCGCTGGCAGCACCTGGAGTACGTGATCGGCTTCAACCTCGACCGCCGGATGTACGACGTGCTGGAGTGCATGCCGACCATCCCCGGGGCGATCGGGGCGTTCCGCCGTCAGGTGCTGCTCGCCGTCGGTGGCGTACCCGCCGACACCCTGGCCGAGGACACCGACCTGACCATGCAGGTGCTCCGGGCCGGCTGGCGGGTGGTGTACGAGGAGAGGGCGATCGCCTGGACCGAGGCACCGTCGTCGCTTCGCCAGCTCTGGCGGCAGCGCTACCGCTGGTGCTACGGCACCATGCAGGCGATGTGGAAGCACCGGCAGGCGCTGCGCGAGCCGGGGGCCGGCGGGAAGCTGGGCCGTCGAGGGCTGCCGTACCTGACCGTGTTCCAGCTCGTGCTGCCGTTGGCCGCGCCGGCGGTCGACATCTTCGCCCTCTACGGACTGCTCTTCCTGCCCTGGTCGAAGCTGGTGCTGGCCTGGCTCGGGCTGCTCCTGCTCCAGGGCTTCACCGCCGCGTACGCGCTGCGCCTGGACCGAGAACGGTTCGGACCGCTGTGGGCGCTGCCGTTCCAGCAACTCGTCTACCGGCAGGTGATGTACCTGGTGGTGGTGCAGTCGGTGGTGACCGCGGTGATCGGCAACCGGCTGCGCTGGCAGCGGATGGCGCGTACCGGGGAGGCGGCCGCCCTGGTGCCGGCGGCCCCGGGCCGCTGAACGACCCCCGGGCGACCCGTGCGGTGACGGCGATCCGCCGTACGAGTGGGATGCGGCGGGCGTAGTCGGCGGGCGTCAGCGCCGGATCAGCGGCCGCCGAGGAGGCCGGCGGACCAGGAGACGGCCAGGCCGATCACCACCGAGCAGCAGCAGACCAGCAGGGCGGCGGCCACCACCGCGAGGATCACCCAGGTCGGCCCGCGCCGGGCCGCCCCCGCCGGGCCTGCCTCCGCCCCGGCCGGCTCGTCCTCCTCGGCCCGACTCACCGGGGCAGTCTAGGCGCCCATAGCGGGGCAGGATGGGCCGATGGAGCTGATCTCGATCGAGGACGTCCGGGCCGCCGCCGAGGACATCGCCGGCACCGCCGTGCGTACGCCGCTGCTGCCGGCACCGTGGGACGACGAGCTGTGGCTCAAGCCGGAGAGCCTGCAACCGGTGGGGTCGTTCAAGCTGCGCGGCGCGACGCATGCCGTGGCCCGGCTCGACCCGGCCGTCCGGTCCCGCGGCGTGGTGACCCACTCGTCCGGCAACCACGGGCAGGCCCTCGCCTACGCCGCCCGGGCGTTCGGTGTCCCGTGCACGGTGGTCGTCCCCGAGGGGGCGCCGCAGGTCAAGGTGGACCAGATCCGGGCGCTCGGCGCCGAGGTGCGGCTGGTCACGCCGGCCCGCCGGCTGCCGGAGGCGGAGCGGATCGCCGCCGACACCGGCGCCACGCTGGTGCCGCCCTTCGACGACCGGCGGATCATCGCCGGGCAGGGCACGGTCGGGCTGGAGGTCGTGGCGGACCTGCCCGACGTCGACGTGGTGCTGGTGCCGGTCGGCGGGGGCGGGCTCGCCTCGGGGGTCGCCACGGCGGTCAAGGCGCTGCGCCCGCAGGCCGCGGTCGTCGGGGTGGAACCGCTGCTCGCCGCGGACGCCCGGGACTCGCTCGCCGCCGGTGAGGTGGTGGTCTGGGACGTCGAGCGGACCTACCGGACCAGCGCGGACGGGCTGCGGACGAACCTGTCCGAGCTGACCCTCGCCCACCTGCGGGCACGCCTCGACGGCATCGTCACGGTGACCGAGGAGGAGATCACCGCGACGATGGGCCGCCTGGCCCGCGAGGCCCGGCTGGTGGTGGAGCCGAGCGGCGCCGTGTCGGTCGCCGCCCGCCTCTTCCACCGCGCCGAGCTGCCGTCGGGCCGTACCGCCGCCGTGATCACCGGCGGAAACGTCGACCCGGCTCGGCTCGCATCGGTGCTCGCCGGCTGAGCCTCAGGCAGGACCCCCGCTGGCCGGCGGGGGTCCGGCCTGCCGTTCAGGCCCGACCCAGGCGGTCGAGGATCCAGGCGTTGATGAACGCCTCCTCGCGCCAGGCGTCGTAGCGGCCGCTCGGGCCGCCGTGGCCGGCGCCCATCTCGGTCTTGAGCAGGTAGTCGCCCTCCGGGGCGACCGCCCGCAGCCGGGCGATCCACTTGGCCGGCTCGTGATAGAGCACCCGGGTGTCGTTCAGGCTGGTCACCGCGAGGATGGCCGGGTAGGCGACCTCGGCCACGTTCTCGTAAGGGGTGTACGACTTCATGTACGCGTACACCTCGGGGTCGTCGAGCGGGTTGCCCCACTCCTCCCACTCGGTGACGGTGAGCGGCAGCGACGGGTCGAGGATCGAGGTGAGCGCGTCCACGAAGGGCACCTGCGCGACGATCCCGGAGAACGCGTCCGGGGCGAGGTTGGCCACCGCGCCCATCAGCAGGCCGCCGGCCGACGCGCCCCGGGCCACCAGCCGGTCGGTGGCCGTCCAGCCGGCCTTGACCAGGTGCCGGGCACAGGCCACGAAGTCGGTGAAGGTGTTCTTCTTGGCGAGCAGCTTGCCCTCGTCGTACCAGCGCCGGCCCAGTTCGCCGCCGCCGCGGATGTGCGCAACGGCGAAGATGACGCCCCGGTCGAGGAGGCTGAGCCGGGCGATGGAGAACCAGGGGTCCATGCTCGCCTCGTACGAGCCGTAGCCGTAGATGAGGCAGGGCGCGGAGCCGTCGCGCGGGGTGTCCTTCCGGCAGACCAGCGAGATCGGCACCCGGGTGCCGTCGTCGGCCAGCGCCCAGTCCCGGTGCTGCTCGTAGTCGGCCGGGTCGTACGCCCGCCCGTCCGGCCCGGGGCGGACCGGCTTCTGCTTGCGAAGCACCATCTGCCGGGTGACCAGGTCGTAGTCGTAGACCGAGTCCGGGGTGACCAGCGAGGTGTAGCGGAGCCGCACCTCCCGGGTGCGGTACTCCGGGTTGGCGTCCAGCCCGACGCTGTAGATCGGCTCCGGGAAGTCGATGTCGTACGGGTCGCCGCCGCCGACCGGCAGCACCCGCAGCCCGGTGAGCCCGTTGCTGCGCAGCGAGACGACCAGGTGGTTCTCGAACGCGTCGACGGACTCCAGCCGGGTGCCGGGTGCGTGCTCGATCAGGGGCGTCCAGTCGCCGGGCGTGTCCGCCGAGGTGAACGCCAGCGCGAAGTCCTCCGCGCCGTCGTTGTGCAGGATCAGGAACCGGTGCCCGTGGTGCTCCACCGAGTACTCGACGCCCTGCCGACGCGGGGCGATGACGGCCGGCTCGCCGGTCGGGTTGGCCGCCGGGATCACCCGTACCTCGCTGGTGATCTTGCTGTGGATGTCGATCATCACGAACCGCTCGGAGCGGGTCAGCTCGACGCCCACCCAGAACCGCTCGTCGTCCTCCTGGTGGACCACCACGTCCTCGCTCGACGGGGTGCCGACGGCGTGCCGCCAGACCCGGTTCGGCCGCCAGGCGTCGTCCACCGTGACGTAGAAGAGCGTCGAGGCGTCGCGCGACCAGGCGGTGCCGTAGAAGGTGTCCGGGATCTCGTCGGGCAGCACCTCGCCGGTGCCGAGGTCCTTGATCCGCAGGGTGAACCGCTCGTCGCCGGCGAAGTCGGTGGAGTATGCCAGCCAGCGCCCGTCCGGGCTGACGTCGAACGCGCCGAGGGCGAAGAAGTCGTGCCCTTCGGCGAGCAGGTTGCCGTCCAGCAGCACCTCCTCGCCCTCCAGCGGGGCGCCGTCGGCGCTGATCGGGGGCGCGGTCTCGCCGTCCCGGACGGCCCGGCGGCAGTGCACGCCGTACTGCTGGCCCTCGACGGTGCGGGTGTAGTACCAGTACCCGTCCTTGCGGGTGGGCACCGACAGGTCGGTCTCCTGGGTGCGCCGGCGGGTCTCCTCGAACAGTCGGGACCGCAGCTCGGCCAGGTGCGCGGTGTGCGCCTCGGTGTAGGCGTTCTCCGCGGTCAGGTAGGCGATCGTCTCCGGGTCGTCCTTGGCCGCCAGCCAGGCGTACTCGTCGACGACGGTGTCGCCGTGGTGGGTGCGCTCGCTCAGCACCCGCTTGGCGACGGGTAGCGGGGTCTCGGTGGTCACGGCGTCACGTTACCGGCCGGCCGCCCGGTTCCGGGCCGTCGCACTGTCGGATCCGGCAACTTGCGGTCCGAGACTTTCGAACATGTGTACGATGACCGCCATGGCGGCTGCAGCGAGTTCCACCAATCGACCCGGAGCCCTCGACATCACCCGGCGCCTCGCCGAGATCTGCGGCCCGCCGTTCGCCCGCTTCGCCGGCCCGGCCGACGAGGTGGCCGGCCGGACGGCCCGCTGGGTGGCGGTGCCGGGCGGCCCGCACGCCGCCGCCGAGGTGCTGCGGCTGGCCGCCGCGCACGACCTGACGGTGGTGCCGCGCGGCGCCGGCACGAAGATCGACTGGGGGGCGGCCCCGGAGCAGGTCGACATCATGCTGGACACCGGCCGGCTCGCCGGGGTCTGGCACGAACCGCAGGGCTCTGCGGTGGCCGAGATCGGCGCCGGCACCCCGCTCCGGGCGGTCCAGGCCACCCTCGAACGCACCGGCCAGCGCCTTCCGGTCGACGCGCCCTCCCCGGGGGCGACCCTGGGCGGGGTGCTCGCCGCCGACGAGGCCGGCCCGCTCCGGCTCCGGCACGGCAGCCCGTGCGCCCAGCTTGTCGGGGTGCGCTATCTGGACGCCGACGGCGAGTTGGTCAGCGTCGGCGAGCCCGGCACGGCGTCGCTGGGCCGGGCGGCACCGACCGCCCGCGACCAGGTGGGCCAGGGCGGGGCGGCAGCTCCGGGCCGGGCGGGAGCGGGCGGCGCCGGGGCGCTCTTCGGCACCGGCGACCTGCCGGGGCTGGACGTGGCGCGGCTGCTCTGCGGCTCGCAGGGCGGGCTGGGTGTGCTGGTCTCGGCCACCCTGCGGGTGCAGGCCGCACCGGCCAGCCGGGTCTGGGTGTCCCGGCCGGTCTGGACCCCGCTCGAAGTGCACGACCTGGTCCGGGCGGTGCTCGCCGCCCGGCTCGACCCCGCGGCCGTCGAGCTGGACCTGCCCGTACCGGTGCCGTTGCCGCGCCGGCGGGTCTCCCCGTGGCACCCGTCGGTCGCCGGCCGGCCCGACCATCCGGCGTTGACCGGGCGGTCGACCCCGCCAGCCGCGGCGGGCAGCCTCGTGGTGCTGCTGGAGGGCGGCCCGGCGGACGTCGCGGAGCGGGCCGAGCGGCTCAGCGCCCTGCTCGGCGGCGATGCGGTGGTCGGCCACTCCGCACCGGAGTGGTGGGGGCGCTACCCCTTCGCCCCGGGCGACACCGCGCTGCGGATCGAGGTGCCCATCAACGACCTGCATGCGGCGGTCTACGCGCTGCGCGACGCGGCCGGCAGCCCGGTGCCGGTCCGGGGCTCCGCCGGGGTCGGCACGGTGCACGCGGCGCTGCCCGGCTCGCTGGCACCCGACCGGGTCGCCTCGATCCTCGCGGCCGTCCGCGGGGTGCTCCTCGCCCGGCAGGGCCGCTGCGTGGTGGTGTCCGCCCCGGCGCCGGTCCGCCGCGCCGTCGACCTCTGGGGCGAGCTGCCCACCCTGCCCCGCCTCCGCACGGCGAAGGCACACCTCGACCCCCACCACCGCCTGGCCCCCGGCCGCCTCCCCGGCGGCCTCTGACCAACCCGGGTCAGAGGGCGTCGTTGCGGAGGACGAGGATGGCGATGTCGTCGCGGGGGGCCTCCACCGAGAAGCCGATCGCCGTGGCGCGCAGCCGGGCCGCGACCACGTCGGCGGAGTAGCCGGCCAGCGGGGCAGCCGACTCGCGCAGCCGGTCGGTGCCGAAGAGCTCCCGGCCGCGCCGGCGCTCGGTCACCCCATCGGTGTAGAAGATCAGCGCGTCGCCCCGGCCGAGCGCGATCTCGGCCGTCGGGGTGGCGATCGAGTCGAGCAGCCCGAGCGCGGTACCGCCGGTGCCGACGAAGGCCGCCCCGCCGCCGCCGGCCAGCAGCACCGGGCGGTCGTGCCCGGCCAGGTGCAGGGAGACGTCGAGCTGCTCGCCCTCGCCCGCCCCGACCGCCGCCAGCGCCAGCGTGCAGTACCGGCCGCTGCCGCGCTCGACCAGCGTCTCGTTGAGCCGGCCCAGCACCTCCGGCAGCGGCTTGCCGTCGCCGACCAGCACCCGGATCACGTCCCGGACCAGGCCGGTCACCGCCGCCGCCTGCACGCCCTTGCCGGAGACGTCGCCGATGACCACCAGCCACCGGCCGTCCGGCAGCGGGACCACGTCGTAGAAGTCGCCGCCGACGTCGGCGTCGTCACCGGTCGGGACGTACTCGGCGGCGAAGCCGATGCCCTCGACCACTGGGAGCACCGGCGGCAGCAGCGACTGCTGGAGGGTCTGCGCCACCCGCCGGCGCTCGGCGTGGATGCGGGCGTTCTCGATGGCGAGGGCGGCCCGGCGGGCCACGTCCTCCAGCACCGAGACCTCGTCCGGGTCGTGCCGGTGCCGCTGGTGACGGCCGACGGCCAGGGTGCCGAGCCGCTGCCCGCGGGCGATCAACGGTACGGCGAACCCCTCCATCGGCCCGCTGAGCGGCACCTGCGCGGCGCTCCGGGACGCCTCCCGCAGCCGGGCCTGGATCGAGTCCGGCCCGGTCTCCTCGAGCACCCGATGCAGCTGCGGTAGCACCGACTCGTCGGCGTGGCTGCACGCGGCGAGCCGCAACCGCCCCCACTCGTCGGTGGTGTGCACCGCGCACCACTGCCCGAGCCGGGGCACCACCAGTTGCGGGATGAGCGCCATGGTCAGCTCGACGTCGAGGGACTGGGCGAGCAGTTCGCTCGCCTCGGCGAGGAAGGTCAGCCAGGTCGACCGGCGGACGTCCGCCCGGCGCAGCCGGTCGTTCTCCAGGTGCAGCGAGAGCCGCTCGGCGGCCAGCACCGCGAGCGGGCGGGCGTACGCCGACGGCGCCGCGTCCAGCTCCAGCTCGCCGGCGTACGGGCGGTGCACGGCGAGCGGGACCCGGAGCAGTTCGTTCCCCTCCCGGGGCTGCCGGCCGTAGCGGGCGATCACCTGGGTGCCCTGCCCGTCGCCCCGGTCCAGCCGGACCACGCCGCCGGCGGCGCCCACCATGTCGGCGAGCCGGGCCAGCAGCCCGGTGGCGAACTCCGGCAGCGGGTCGTCCGCGTACGGGTCGGGGGTGGTCTGCATCAGCTCGCTCATCGCGGCGGCGCTCGGGGCGCTCTCCGCCGATTCACCCGACGTGATGACCCGTTGCTCGGTCACGGTCCGTGGGGCGGCCGACGCCACATCGTGCCGGTCGAGCCGGAACCAGACGCCCTTGCCGGTGGGCAGGTAGGTGGTGCCCCACCGGCTGGCGAAGTGGTCCACCAGCAGCAGGCCGCGCCCGCGCTCGGACACCTCGGCGATCTCGGAGCTGACGTTGCGTACGCCGACCACCAGCTCCTCGACGGGGCCGGAAGCGAAGTCGGTGACCGTGACGGTCAGTCCCCGCTCGTCCGCCTCGACCTCGATGTCCAGTTCGGTGCGCGCGTGCTCGATGGCGTTGGTGGTGAGTTCCGTGGTGAGCAGCAGTGCCTCGTTGAGCAGTTCGTCCAGTTCCGCCTCGCCGAGGACGGACCGCACCAGTGCCCGGGCGGCCGCCGGCGTACGCCGGTCGGCGGGAAGCCGGACCCGCCGGACATGCTCGTCCGCGCCGTCGTCGACCACCGGCCCCGCCTCCGCTGACACCTTCGTATCCTCCATCGCCGCCGCCCCCGGTGCCAAGCGCCCCCCGTCGCGCCACCCGCCGGAGCTGGGGTCGGGCACGCCGTGTCGGCTGGTCGTCACCTCGACGTGCCGCGGGCAGAATGGTGGGATGTCGGCACGAGCCGGTTGGCCCCGAGCTGAGCGAGGAATGATGACCACGGCGAAACAGTCGGTAGCCGCGGACCCGGCCGCCTCGGAGCACGAGGCGCTGCTCGGTGACCTCGTGGAGGCGCTGCGGCAGGTACGCCGGGGCGACCTCAAGGTCCGGCTGCCCCGCCGGGCCGGTCTGGCCGGTGAGGTGGCCGACGCGTTCAACGACGTGGTGGCGCTCCAGGAGCGGCAGCACCTGGACCTGCGCCGGATCAGCCGGATCGTCGGCCGGGACGGCCGGCTGACCGAACGCCTCGACGACGAGGGCCTGGACGGCTCGTGGGCCGAGGGCCAGCGGGCGATCAACTCGCTGATCGACGACCTGGGCCGGCCGACCACCGAGATCGCCCGGGTCATCGTGGCGGTGGCCGACGGCGACCTGTCCCAGCACATGGCGCTGGAGATCGACGGCCGCCCGCTGCGCGGTGAGTACCTGCGCATCGGCCGCACCGTCAACACCATGGTCGACCAGCTCTCGTCCTTCTCCAACGAGGTGACCCGGGTGGCCCGGGAGGTGGGCACCGAGGGCAAGCTGGGTGGCCAGGCCGACGTACGCGGGGTGGCCGGCACCTGGAAGGACCTCACCGACTCGGTGAACACCATGGCGTCGAACCTGACCTACCAGGTGCGTTCGATCTCCCAGGTGGCCACGGCGGTGGCGAAGGGTGACCTGTCGCAGAAGATCACCGTGTCGGCCAAGGGTGAGGTGGCCGAGCTGGCCCACACCTTCAACTCGCTCACCGACACCCTGCGGCTCTTCGCGGAGCAGGTGACCCGGGTGGCTCGGGAGGTGGGCACCGAGGGCAAGCTGGGCGGCCAGGCGGAGGTGCCGAACGTGGCCGGCACCTGGAAGGACCTGACCGACAGCGTCAACTCGATGGCGTCGAACCTGACCGCACAGGTCCGCAACATCGCCCAGGTCTCCACCGCGGTGGCCCGGGGCGATCTCTCGCAGAAGATCACGGTGGCCGCGCAGGGCGAGATCCTGGAGCTGAAGGACACCGTGAACACGATGGTGGATCAGCTGTCGTCGTTCGCCGACGAGGTGACCCGGGTGGCCCGTGAGGTGGGTATCGAGGGCAAGCTGGGCGGTCAGGCCCAGGTACGCGGGGTCTCCGGCACCTGGCGCGATCTCACCGAGAACGTCAATCAGCTCGCCGGGAACCTGACCAGCCAGGTGCGGAACATCTCGCAGGTGTCCACGGCGGTGGCCAAGGGTGACCTGAGCCAGAAGATCACCGTCGACGCCCAGGGCGAGATCCTGGAGCTGAAGAACACCGTGAACACGATGGTGGATCAGCTGTCCTCGTTCGCCGACGAGGTGACCCGGGTGGCCCGTGAGGTGGGCACCGAGGGCAAGCTCGGTGGTCAGGCGCAGGTGAAGGGCGTGTCGGGCACCTGGCGGGACCTGACCGACAACGTGAACTCGATGGCGTCCAACCTGACCAGTCAGGTGCGGAACATCGCCTCGGTCACCACTGCGGTGGCCAAGGGTGACCTGTCGCAGAAGATCACGGTGGACGCCCGGGGCGAGATCCTGGAGCTGAAGTCCACGGTCAACACGATGGTGGATCAGCTGTCGTCGTTCGCGGACGAGGTGACCCGGGTGGCCCGGGAGGTGGGCACCGAGGGCAAGCTCGGCGGTCAGGCCCAGGTACGCGGCGTCGCCGGCACCTGGCGCGACCTGACCGACAACGTGAACTCGATGGCGTCGAACCTGACGTCGCAGGTGCGCAACATCGCCCAGGTGTCCACGGCGGTGGCGAAGGGTGACCTGTCGCAGAAGATCACGGTGGACGCCCAGGGCGAGATCCTGGAGCTGAAGAACACCGTGAACACGATGGTGGATCAGCTGTCCTCGTTCGCCGACGAGGTGACCCGGGTGGCCCGTGAGGTGGGCACCGAGGGCAAGCTGGGTGGTCAGGCGCAGGTGAAGGGCGTGTCGGGCACCTGGCGGGACCTGACCGGCAACGTGAACTCGATGGCGTCGAACCTGACCAGTCAGGTGCGGAACATCGCCTCGGTCACCACCGCCGTGGCGAAGGGTGACCTGAGCCAGAAGATCACCGTCGACGCCCAGGGCGAGATCCTGGAGCTGAAGAACACCGTGAACACGATGGTGGATCAGCTGTCGTCGTTCGCCGACGAGGTGACCCGGGTGGCCCGCGAGGTGGGCACCGAGGGCAAGCTCGGCGGTCAGGCACAGGTGAAGGGCGTCTCCGGCACCTGGCGTGACCTCACCGAGAACGTCAACCAGCTCGCCTCGACCCTCACCACCCAGCTCCGGGCGATCGCCCAGGTCTCCACCTCGGTGACCCGGGGTGACCTGACCCAGCGGATCGCCGTCAAGGCGCAGGGCGAGGTCGCCGAGCTGAAGGACAACATCAACCAGATGATCGTCACCCTGCGGGAGACGACCAAGAAGAACGCCGAGCAGGGCTGGCTGGATTCCAACCTGGCCCGGATCGGTGGCCTGCTCCAGGGGCAGCGGGACCTCGGCGAGGTCTGCCGCATGATCATGATGGAGGTGACCCCGCTGGTCGACGCGCAGCTCGGCGCGTTCTTCCTGGCGGACAGCTCCGAGGGGAGCATGCGGTTGCGGCTCACCGCCTCGTACGGGTATGTGGCGCGGGGGCACGACGTGACCTTCGGGCCCGGCGAGGGGCTGGTCGGGCAGGCCGCCCTCTCCCGGCGGACCATAAGGGTCAACGCCCAGCCCGACGGGCGGCTGATGCTGCGCTCCGGGCTCGCCGAGACGCCCCCGGCCGACCTGGTGGTGCTGCCCGTCCTCTTCGAGGGTGAGCTGCTCGGCGTGATCGAGTTCGCCGGGGTGACCACCTTCTCCGAGCTGCACCTGTCGTTCCTGGAGCGGCTGGTCACCACCATCGGCATCGCGGTCAACACGATCCAGGCCAACCGGCGTACGGAGGAGCTGCTGGCCCAGTCGCAGCGGCTGGCTCTCGAACTCCAGGAGCAGTCGGCGGAGCTGCAGCGCACCAACGCCGAACTGGAGGACAAGGCCAAGCTGCTCTCCGAGCAGAAGGCCAACATCGAGACCCAGAACCGGGAGATCGAGCTGGCCCGGCTCGGCCTGGAGGAGAAGGCGCAGCAGCTCACCCGGGCGTCGGCCTACAAGTCGGAGTTCCTGGCGAACATGAGCCACGAGCTGCGTACGCCGTTGAACTCGCTGCTGCTGCTGGCCCGGCTGCTGGCCGAGAACCCGGACCAGAACCTGACGCCGAAGCAGATCGAGTTCGCCCGCACCATCTACAGCGCCGGCTCAGACCTGCTCTCCCTGATCGACGACATCCTGGACCTCGCCAAGATCGAGGCGGGCCGGATGGACGTGGAGCCGACCGAGGTGCACTTCTCCGAGCTGCGCGGCTACGTCGAGCAGGCGTTCGCCCCGCAGGCCGAGGAGAAGGGCCTCGACTTCCAGGTCCGGATCAGCAAGGACCTGCCCCCGGCACTGGTCACCGACGCCCAGCGATTGCAGCAGATCCTGCGCAACATGCTCTCCAACGCGGTGAAGTTCACCGACAACGGCGCGGTGACGCTGCGGATCGCCCCGGCCGCCGAGAACGCCGTCTTCGACGTGCCGGCGCTGACCAACGCGCGGCGGGTGATCGCGTTCACGGTGATCGACACCGGGATCGGCATCTCGGACGACAAGCTGTCGCTGATCTTCGAGGCGTTCCAGCAGGCCGACGGCACCACCAGTCGGCGGTACGGGGGCACCGGGCTGGGCCTGTCGATCAGTCGGGACCTGGCGCGCCTGCTCGGCGGCACGATCACCGTGTCGTCGGCGCCCGGCCAGGGGTCGACGTTCACCCTCTTCGTACCGGACGTGCTGGCGCCGGACGCGGTGGTGGCGCCGGCGCCACCCTCACCGAGCCGCGCGGGCCTGCCGTCGTCGCTGCTCATGCCGATGGAGCTGCCGCAGCCGCAGGAGACTCCGGCGACCCGGCGGCTGGAGGGCGTGACCGTGCTGATCGTCGACGACGACGTCCGCAACGTGTTCGCCCTGACCTCCGCGTTGGAACTGCACGGGATGACCGTGCTGTACTCGGACAACGGGGCGGACGGCGTCCGCCAGCTGGCCGAGCATCCGGAGGTGGACATCGTGTTGATGGACGCGATGATGCCGGACCAGGACGGCTACGAGACGACCCGGCAGATCCGGCGCAACCACCGCTTCGCGGACCTGCCGATCGTCTTCCTGACCGCGAAGGCGATGCCCGGTGACCGGGAGTCGGCGATCACGGCCGGAGGTAGCGACTACATCACCAAGCCGGTGGACCTGGACGAGCTGATCGAGATGATGTCGTCCTGGATCGGCCGCAGCCGAGGCGAGGAGACCCCGTGACTCAGATGGCCAAGGCGCTGCTGGTGGACGACCGGCGGGAGAACCTGATGGCCCTGGAGGCGATCCTCCAGGGGCTTCCGGTCCAGTCGGTCGCCGTGGAGAGCGGCGAGGCGGCGCTGAAGCAGCTCCTGGTCGACGACTTCGCGGTGATCCTGCTCGACGCGCAGATGCCCGACATGGACGGCTTCGAGACCGCCACCCACATCAAGCGGCGGGAGCGGACCCGGCACGTGCCGATCATCTTCCTCACCGCGGCGGACCGGGACGCCCAGCTCGCCCTGCGCGGCTACGCGGTGGGCGCGGTCGACTACCTGACCAAGCCGTTCGACCCCTGGGTGCTGCGCGCCAAGGTGTCGGTCTTCGTGGAGCTGTGGGTGAAGACCCGGCAGCTCGCCGCCCAGTCCGACCTGGTGCGGGAGCGGGACCGGCAGTGGCGGGTGCTCACCGACGCGGTGGACGAGGCGACGGCGTTGCTGCGCGCGGACGACGGCGCGGAGGCCCGGGAGCGCGCGGTGGACATCCTGGAGCAGGCGCGCTGGGGCAACACCGCCTGAGCGCTGCGCGGGCCTGTCCGTTGGCCACGGAAAGTGACGGTCGGTCGGCCGGGCCGGCAGGCAAGGGTCAGCCGGCCGGGTCGCCGTGTGCCCTCGCGGCGCGCCAGGCCCGCCACCGTTCGCCCATCGTGTCGAGTTCCCCTTGGACGAAGAGGAAGAAGTCCCGCATCTCGGCCACCCGCTCGCCGGCCGGCGTGTCCCGCCCGAGCAGCGCGTTCACGCCGCCGTTGGCGATGTCGATGAAGTTCTTGTAGAGGCCGGTCTTGGTGATGGTGGCCTCGTACCAGGGGTTGTCCGGCATCCGGTAGCGGTCCCGCCGGGAGCCCTTGACCGGCTCACGGACCAGCATGCCGAACTGGGTCAGGTAGCGGACCGCACCGGAGACCGCCGCCGCGCTGACCCCGAGCCGCTCGCCGATCTCGGCGGCGGTCAGCGGGTCGTCCGCGCTCATCACGCTGAAGAGCACCCGGGCGGCCATCCGGGGGAAGCCGACGTCCGCGAAGGCCATTGCCATCCGTTCGACGAAGAGGTGGATCTCCTCCTCGTTCCGGGCCGGGCGGTCGTCAAGCATCGGCGATGGCTCCTCGCGTTAAAAAGTCGTGAAGCTGATGGTGCCCCAACTCTCACAGTCTTCACAAGTTTATGAAACGAGCGTAGCTTCCGAAGTATGGAAACCCCAATTGAGGTGTCCGGCCTGGTGAAGACCTTCGGCCGGACCCGGGCACTCGACGGACTCGACCTGACCGTCCGCGCCGGGCAGGTGCACGGCTTCCTCGGTCCCAACGGCGCCGGCAAGTCGACCACCATCCGCGTGCTGCTCGGTCTGCTGCGGGCGGACGCGGGGGCCGTCCGGCTGCTCGGCGGCGACCCGTGGCGGGACGCCGTCGCCCTGCACCGCCGCCTCGCGTACGTCCCCGGCGACGTCACCCTCTGGCCCAACCTCAGCGGCGGCGAGGTGATCGACCTGCTCGGCCGGATGCGCGGCGGGCTGGACCCGAAGCGCCGCGCCGAGCTGCTGGAATCCTTCGAGCTGGACCCGCGCAAGAAGGGCCGGGCCTACTCCAAGGGCAACCGGCAGAAGGTGGGCCTGGTCGCCGCGCTCGCCTCCGACGTCGAGCTGCTCATCCTCGACGAGCCGACCTCCGGGCTGGACCCGCTCATGGAGGAGGTCTTCCAGCACTGGGTCCGGCGGGCCAAGCAGGACGGCCGGACCGTGCTGCTCTCCAGCCACATCCTGGCCGAGGTGGAGGCGCTCTGCGACCGGGTGACGATCATCCGCAACGGCCGCGCCGTCGAGTCCGGCACCCTCGGCGAGCTGCGCCACCTGCACCGCACCTCGATCGACGCCGAGGTCACCGCGCCGCTCGACGGGTTGGCCGACCTGCCGGGCGTGCACGACCTGCGCGTCGACGGCAACCGGGTGCGCTTCGACGTGGACTCCGCCGCCCTGGACACCGCCCTGCGCCGGCTCACCGAGCTGGGCGTACGCAGCCTGGTCAGCCAGCCGCCGACCCTGGAGGAGCTGTTCCTGCGGCACTACGAGGCCGTGCCGATCGAGGCGACCCCTGCCGAGGCGACCCGATGAGCGAGCGCCAGCGAGCGAATCATCAGTACCGCGCGGTCGTGCCTCAGACGGCCGCCGAGTGGAGCGAGGTGACCGCATGAGCACCCTCACCGGCACCCGCCACCTCGCTCGGCTGATCCTGCGCCGGGACCGGCTCCTGCTCCCGCTCTGGGTGCTGGTGCTCGCCGTCCTGCCGATGACGTACGCGACCAGCTTCTTCGAGCTCTTCCCGACGGCGGCCGACCGGGCCGCGTACGCCGCCGGCACCGCCCGGAACCCGTCCATCGTCGCGCTGCTCGGCCCGGTGTACGGCGACAGCGTCGGCGCGCTGACCGCGCAACGCGCCGGCTTCCTGCTGGTGATCGTCGGGCTGGCCAGCCTGCTCACCGTCATCCGGCACACCCGCACCGAGGAGGAGGCCGGCCGGCGCGAGCTGCTCGGCGGCACCGTGCTCGGCCGGTACGCCGGGCTGACCGCCGCGCTGCTCGTGACGTACGCGGCCGACCTGCTGCTCGGCCTGCTCACCGCTGCCGGGCTGGCCTCCACCGGGCTGCCGGCGGCCGGCTCGTACGCGTACGGCCTCGCCGCCACGCTGACCGGCGTCGTCTTCGCCACGATCGGCGGGCTGGCCGCCCAGCTCACCGAGACGGCCGGCGGGGCGCGGGGCATCGGTATCGCGGTGCTCGGCGCCGCCTTCGCGCTCCGGCTGGTGGGTGACACCGCCTCGAACGACTGGCCGAGCTGGCTCTCCCCGCTGGGCTGGGCGGCCCGGGTGCGTCCGTACGAGGGGGAGCGCTGGTGGGTGCTGGCGTTGCCGCTGGCCGCGTCGGTGCTGTTCGCGGCCGTGGCGTACCCGGTGTCGGTGCGCCGCGACCTGGGGGCCGGGGTGCTGCCGCCCCGGCTCGGGCCGGCCACCGCCGGTCCGGCCCTCTCCGGATCGTTCGGGCTGGCCTGGCGGCTGCACCGCGGGCAGATCCTCTGGTGGTCGGTCGGCTTCGGCCTGATGGGGCTGATCCTCGGCGGGGCGGCGAAGGGCGCCGGCCGGGGCGTCGAGGGCAACCCGCAGCTCGAGGAGATCATGGCCCGGATCGGCGGCGCCTCCGGCCTGGCCGACGCCTACCTGGGGGCCACGCTCAGCCTGGCCGGGCTGGCCGCCGCCGGGTACGGCATCCAGGCGGCGCTGCGGATGCGGGCGGAGGAGACCACCGGGCGGGCCGAGCCGCTGCTGGCGACCGGCGAGCACCGCTCGACCTGGCTGCTGTCCCACGTGGTGTTCGCGTTGCTCGGCCCGGCGGTGGTGCTCGCCGTGACCGGCCTCGCCATCGGCGTGACGTACGGGCTGAGCGTGCAGGACGTGCCGACGGAGCTGCCCCGGATGGTCGGCGCCGGGCTGGCCCAGGTGCCGGCGGCGTGGGTGCCGGCCGGATTCGCGGTCCTGCTCTTCGGGCTGCTGCCCCGGCTCGCCCCGGTGGCCTGGGCGGTGCTCGCGGTCTGCCTGCTGCTCGGCCAGCTCGGCGCCGTGCTGGAGCTGGACCAGTGGCTGCTGGACCTCTCCCCGTTCACCCACACCCCGCAGGTGCTCCGGGACACCTGGAGCGTCACTCCGCTCTACGCGCTGGCTCTCGTGGCGCTGCTGCTGGCGCTCGCCGGCCTGGCCGCCTTCCGCCGCCGCGACACCCCCGTCACCTGACCCGCCCAACCAGGTCGATTATGAGGTTGACGGCACCTGATGAGATTCACATCGCCGTCAACCTCATGATCACCGGGGCGGCGGGGCGGAGGAGATGGGGGTGGGGCGCGTCAGGGGGCGGTTTCGTTGCGGATCATCAGGGCCGACCGGAGGCCGGTGATGTCCAGGACGCGCAGGAGGAAGTCGCCGACATTGCTGAGGACCAGCAGGCTCTGGGCGTGGCTGGCCTTGCGGCTGAGCACCACCAGGGTGCCGAGCCCCTGCGAGTCGCAGAAGGTCACCCCGCCCAGGTCGAGCACGATGCGCGGCGGGGCCTCGGCCAGCACCTCATTCACGACGGTCGACAGCTGGGCGGCCGTGAGCATGTCGATCTCACCGGCCAGACGAAGCACCGCTTCGTCGCCCGACCGGTGTACCGTGATGGACAGTTCGGCACGATCCACCCGGTCAGCCTATCGCGATCTCGATCGCCGGGCCCGGCGAGCCACCCCCGGCTGTCGATCTCCGGCCGGACGGGCGGGCGTGAGCCCGGTAACCCCCGGTGCGGGGTGGCTGCTGATCAGCCGTCCGGCGCTGACACAATGGCGGCATCGTGACCGAGACCTTTTTCGCCGGATCCGGCCGTTACCCGGCCGACGCGCCGGCCTCCGAGGCCCTGTTCGACCGCGCCAAGGCCATCGTGCCCGGCGGGGTGAACTCCCCTGTCCGCGCGTTCCGTGCCGTGGGTGGCACCCCGCGCTTCATGGTCCGGGGGGAGGGTCCCTGGCTCTTCGACGCCGACGGTCGCCGCTACGTCGACCTGGTCTGCTCCTGGGGCCCGTTGGTCCTCGGCCACGCCCACCCTGCGGTGGTCGAGGCGGTGCAGGCCGCCGCCGCGTACGGCACCAGCTTCGGCACCCCGACACCGGGCGAGGTCGAGCTGGCCGCGGAGATCGTCGACCGTACCCCGGTCGAGCAGGTCCGCCTGGTCAACTCGGGCACCGAGGCGACCATGTCGGCGATCCGGCTGGCCCGGGGCTTCACCGGTCGCGCCAAGATCGTCAAGTTCTCCGGCTGCTACCACGGCCACTCCGACGCGCTCCTCGCCGCCGCCGGCTCCGGCGTGGCCACGCTCGGCCTGCCCGACTCGCCCGGCGTGACCGGCGCGGCCGCCGGGGACACCATCGTGCTGCCGTACAACGACCTGCGCGCGGTGGAGGAGGCCTTCGCCGCCGAGGGAGCGCACATCGCGGCGATCATCACCGAGGCGGCCGCCGGCAACATGGGCGTGGTCGCCCCGCGCGACGGCTTCAACCAGCAGCTCGCCCGGATCGCCCACGCGCACGGGGCGCTGCTCATCGTCGACGAGGTGATGACCGGCTTCCGGGTCTCCCGCGCCGGCTGGCACGGCCTCGACGCCAGCGACGCCGACCTCTGGACGTACGGGAAGGTCATGGGTGGCGGCCTGCCCGCCGCGGCGTTCGGCGGGCGCGCGGAGGTCATGTCCCGGCTGGCGCCGGCCGGCCCGGTCTACCAGGCCGGCACCCTTTCCGGTAACCCGCTGGCGTGCGCCGCCGGCCTGGCCACCCTGCGGCTGGCCGACGACGCGCTCTACCGGAAGCTGGACGAGACGGCCGCCGTGGTGGGCAAGCTCGCCACCGACGCGCTGGCCGCCGCCGGGGTCCCGCACCGCCTGTCGACCGCGGGCAACATGTTCTCGATCTTCTTCACGGACGCCGAAGTGGTCGACTACGACAGCGCCCGCACCCAGCAGGTGCCCGCGTTCAAGGCGTTCTTCCACGCGATGCTCGCGGCCGGCGTCTACCTGCCGCCGAGCGCGTTCGAGGCGTGGTTCGTGTCGGCGGCGATCGACGACGCCGCGCTGGAGCAGATCGCCGACGCCCTGCCGGGCGCGGCGACGGCGGCGGCAGCGGCGGGACACGGGGGGTAGCGGTGAGCGCGAGGAGTGAGCCGGTTTTGCGAGCCCCGCAGTCGCGAACGAAGGGGGCGCAGTCGTGAGCGAGACGGTGGTCCACGTGCTGCGGCACGGCGAGGTGTACAACCCGGACGGCATCCTCTACGGCCGGCTGCCCGGTTTCCGCCTCTCCGAGCTGGGCGTCCAGATGGCCAAGGCCGCCGCCCAGGCGCTCGCCGACAAGACCGTGGTGCACGTGGTGGCCAGCCCGCTGGAACGCGCGCAGCAGACCGCCGAGCCGATCGCCGCGCAGTTCGGCCTCCCGGTGGGGGTGGACGAGCGGCTGATCGAGAGCGCCAACTGGTTCGAGGGCAAGAAGGTCTCCCCGGGCGACGGCTCGTTCCGCGACCCGCGCAACTGGTGGGTGCTGCGCGACCCGGTCACCCCGTCCTGGGGTGAGGCCTACCGGGCCATCGCCGAGCGGATGTTCGCCGCGCTGCACGCCGCCCGGATCGCCGCCGAGGGGCGCGAGGCCGTGCTCGTCTCCCACCAGCTGCCCATCTGGACGCTGCGCCGGTACGTCGAGCGCAAGCGGCTCTGGCACGACCCGCGCAAGCGGCAGTGCGGGCTAGCCAGCCTCACCTCGTTCCACTTCGACGGCGCCAAGGTCGTCGGCATCGGATACTCCGAGCCGGCGGCCCACCTGATCGCGATCTCGCCGACCGCCCGGACGGCCAAGGGAGCCTGATGCTCACCCGGAGGCTCGTCGCCGCCCTGCTCGCCGCCGTCACCGCCGGGACGGCGCTGGTCGGCTGCTCCTCCGGAAACCAGGAGAGCCGCTGCTCGGACCGGAACGGCGTCATCGAATGCGCGCCCGACCAGCGGTCGACGGCCCCCAAGCTGGCCGGTGACCTGCTCACCGGCGGCCGGTACGACGTCGCCGACGCCCGCGGGCAGGTCGTGGTGGTCAACTTCTGGGGTTCCTGGTGCGCACCCTGCCGCGCCGAGGCCGACGACCTGGAGGCCACCTACCAGGCCACCAAGGCGTCCGGGGTCAGCTTCCTCGGCATCAACGTGCAGGACAGCAAGGACAAGGCGATCGCCTTCGAGGAGGGCCGGGTCACCTACCCGAGCCTCTTCGACCCGGCGAGCCGGCTGGCGCTGGCCCTGGACATCCCGCCGAACACCATCCCGGCCACCGTCGTGCTGGACCGCGAGGGGCGGATCGCCACCGTGATCCGGGCCGCCGTGACCCAGGACCGGCTGCGGCCCATCGTCGAGCGGATCGCCGCCGAGCAGCCGGCGTCCGGATCCCGTTGATGGGCGAGACGTTCCGCCAACTCGCCGAGTCCGGCCCGCTGCTGCTGGCCGTGGGCGCGGCGGCGCTCGCCGGGCTGGTCAGCTTCCTCTCGCCGTGCGTCCTGCCGCTGATGCCCGGCTACCTGTCGTACGTCACCGGGCTGGCCGGCGCCGACCTGGAGGGGCGGGCGGAGAGGAAGAGCCCCCGGTCGACGCCTCCGGTGGCGGAGGGGGCCCCTGCCAACCCGGCGGGCGGCGCGGACAGCAATGGCGGCGTGGCCGTCGCCGCGCCGCCGGCGGCCCGGCCGGTGGCCGTCGTGAAGGGGCGGGTGCTCGCCGGCACGCTGCTCTTCATCGCCGGGTTCACCGCCGTGTTCACCGCCACCGCGATCCTCTTCTCCGGCGTCGGCAAGCTCTTCTTCGAGTACGAGCGCACGCTGGAGATCGTCATCGGCGCGCTCATCGTCGTACTCGGCCTCGGCTATCTCGGGGTGATCCCCGGGTTGCAGCGCGAGTTCCGGATCCACCGGCTGCCCGCCGCCGGGCTGCTCGGCGCCCCGGTCCTCGGCGCGGTCTTCGCGCTGAGCTGGCTGCCGTGCACCGGCCCGACGCTCGGTGCGGTGCTCGGCCTGGCGGCGGTCGAGGGCAAGACCGACCGGGCGGTGCTGCTCGCCGTGGCGTACTGCCTCGGCCTGGGGGTACCGTTCGTCGTCTTCGGGCTGGGCTTCCACCGCCTGCTCGGGCTGTTCCGCGCCGTCCGGCGCAACAGCCGCTGGGTCACCCGCATCGGCGGCGCCCTGCTGATCCTGATCGGCCTGGCGCTGGTCACCGGCGGCTGGCAGAACTTCGTGATCTGGTTGCAGACGCACGTGGGCACGGGCGAGGTGAGCATCTGATGACGACCGTGGACGACCGACCGGCGGCCCCGCCCGCGCCCCGGCGCCGGGTCAACCCGGTGCTGGCCTTGCTGCGCAACTCGTGGCGGCAGCTCACCAGCATGCGTACCGCGCTGATCCTGCTCTTCCTGCTCGCGGTCGCCGCCATCCCCGGCTCGGTGCTGCCACAACGCGGGGTCAGCCCGGAGAAGGTCAACCAGTACTTCGTCGACCACCCCGACCTCGCCCCGCGCCTGGACCAGCTCGGCATGTTCGAGGTCTTCGGCTCGGTCTGGTTCTCCGCGATCTACCTGCTGCTCTTCACCTCGCTGGTCGGCTGCATCCTGCCCCGGGCGCGCGACCACGTCCGGGCGCTGCGCCTGCAGCCGCCGGCCGCGCCGAAGCGCCTGGAGCGGCTGCCGCAGCACACGGTGCTGGCGGCCCCGGCCGCCGCCGACCCCGAGGCGATCGCGGCGGTGCTGCGCCGCCGCCGCTGGCGGGTCGTGGTCCGCGGCAACGAGGTCTCCGCCGAGAAGGGCTACCTCAAGGAGACCGGCAACCTGCTCTTCCACGTCTCGCTGGTCGCCGTCCTGCTCGGCGTCGCGGTCGGCTCCTGGTACGGCTGGCACGGCAACCGGCTGCTGGTGGCGGGCGAGGAAAACGCCTTCTGCAACACCCGGCAGCAGTACGCCGAGGCGACGCTCGGCCCCCGGGTGGACAGCGCCGACCTGCCGCCGTTCTGCCTCAAGCTGGACAAGTTCGACGCGAAATACCTCCCGTCCGGGCAGGCCGCGCACTACTGGGCCACGGTGACCGTCGACCAGCCGGACGGCGCGACGCGGACCGCCGGTTTCTCGGTCAACTCGCCGCTGCGGCTCGGCTCGGCCAACGTCTACCTGCTCGGCAACGGGTACGCCCCGATCCTGAAGTACACCGACCGCTACGGCCGTACCCAGACCAGCACCGTGCCGTTCCTGCGTACCGGCGACGCGAACGCGACCGAGGAGGGGGTGGCCGCGTTCCCGGACGCGAACGTCGATCCGAAGACCGGCCAGCGTGCCCCCGATCAGCAGGTCGCCTTCGACGGGCTCTACCTGCCCACCGCCCCGGAGAGCGCGCCGTTCGTCGCGTCGCAGTTCCCCGAGGAGCGGAACCCGGCGGTGATGCTGGCCGCGTACCGGGGCAACCTCGGCCTGGACGCCGGCATCCCCGGGTCGGTCTACCAGCTCGACCAGCGGCAGATCGACAACGGCAAGCTCAAGCAGATCGGCAACAAGAAGCTGGGCCTGGGCGAGAAGTGGACCTTGGACGACGGCAGCACGCTGGAGTTCGTCGGCACGAAGCCGTACATCACCATCGCGGTCCGGTATGCCCCAGGGCAGATGCTGATGCTCGGCGCCTGCGTGACGCTGCTCGCCGGCCTGATGGGCTCGCTCTTCGCCCGGCGGCGGCGGGTCTGGTTCCGGATTTCGCCCCCCGAGGGCGGATCTCCGACGCACGGTAGTAGCTTGGTGGAGGCCGGTGGGCTGCCGCGCACCGAGCATCCGGGGTTCGCCGACGAGTTCGCGCAGCTCGTCGCCGCGGTCAGCGACGACGGGCGAAGCGACGGCCGGGCGCGAGAAGGGGTCGAGTGATGTCCGCACTCTCCGACCAGCTGGTCACGTACGCGATCCTGGCGTACCTGGTCGCGATGATCAGCCACGCCGTCGAGTACGCGCTCGGCAACGCCCGCGCGGTGTCGGTGAAGACTGCCGCGCCGGCCCGGGAGCTGGTCGGCGCCGGCGTCGGCGGCGCCGGCGGCCCGGTCGAGGCACCCGCCGCCCCGGCCAGCACCGCGCCCGCCACGCCGGCCGGGAGCCGGCCCAGCCGCTCGGCCGCCCGCGCCGCGCTCGCCGGGCGGATCGCCGGCTGGGTCACCGCGCTCGCCGTCGTCCTGCACCTGGGCGCGGTCGTCACCCGTGGCGTCGCCGCCGAGCGGATGCCCTGGGGCAACATGTACGAGTTCGTGCTGACGGTCACCTTCATCGGGGCCGCTGCCTGGCTCGCGGTGCTCTGGAAGCAGCCGTCGCTGCGCCGGCTCGGGCTCTTCCTGACCCTGGTCATGGTGCTGCTGCTGGCGTTCGCCGAGCTGAAGCTCTACGTGCAGGTCACCCCGCTGATGCCGGCGCTGCAGTCGTACTGGTTCATCATCCACGTGTCGACGATCATCTTCGCCTCCGGCATCTTCCTGCTCGGCGTGGTGCCGGCCGCGGCGTACCTGATGCGGGCCGGTTGGGAGCAGGGGCGGCGGAGCTTCCCGTACACCCTGGCCCGCCGGCTGCCGGCGGCGGCCGGCCTGGAGCGGCTGACCTTCGCGCTGCACGCCTTCGCCTTCCCGCTCTTCACCTTCGCGGTGATCGCCGGGGCGATCTGGGCCGAGGCGGCCTGGGGGCGGGCCTGGGGCTGGGACCCCAAGGAGACCTGGGCCTTCATCTCCTGGGTGGTCTACGCCGGCTACCTGCACGCCCGGGCCACCCCGAGCGTCAAGCGGAACGTGGCCACCTGGATCTCGATCCTGGGCTTCCTGACCATGCTGATGAACCTGTTCGGCGTCAACTTCTTCTTCACCGGCCTGCACTCGTACGCCGGCGTCAGCTGATCCCCGTCCGGCGTCGACGGGTGAGCACCCGGTCGACGCCCAACGTCACCTGGTAGGCGATCTCGGGAACGTCGGCCAGCTCGATCCGCTCGGCTCGCATGGCCAGTTGGGCGTGCAGCTCCCGGGCGACGGCGTCCCGGATCTCCGCCTGGAGTGGGGTGAGGCCGTCCGGGTCGCCCACCACGTACGCGTCACTCATCCTCGTACCGTCGCGTCACGAGGCGACCGTGTCTACTCCTGCGTTTGCAAAATGTAGGACTACACTTCTAAGAATTGTAGTTCTACGAAATGCGGTGGCCCTCGTGACTCAATTGTCGAAGCCGAAGGGGATCTTCGACCGGGACGTCGAGTGGGCAGAGTTGATCCGCTTCGCCGCCGACGAGCGCCCGGGCGCCACCCTCGGGGTCGTCAGTGGCCGACGCCGCCAAGGCAAGACATTGCTGCTCTATGAGCTGGCCCGAGCCACTGGCGGCTTCTACTTCGGCGCTACCGAGGCGACGGCGGCGGAGTCGCTGCGGCGGCTCGGCGAGGCGCTGGGTGCCTACACGGGTGCGCCGGGGCCGGTTCAGTTGGCCGACTGGAGTTCGGCGGTGGATGCCCTGCTCGCCCTGGGGCGGGAGCGCCCGGTGACCGTGGTGCTCGACGAGTTCCCGTATCTCGTGCGGGCTGCCCGGGACCTCCCATCGATCATCCAGCACGCCCTCACCCCCGGGCGGCCGGAGCGTACGCAGTCCCGTACCCGTCTGCTGCTCTGCGGGTCGGCTCTGTCGTTCATGGGTGGCCTGCTCGCCGGTTCCGCCCCGCTGCGCGGCCGGGCCGGCCTGGAGTTACCGGTACAGCCGCTGGACTATCGCGTCGCTGCCGCGTTCTGGGGTATCGAGGACCCGTTGCTGGCGGTGCAGGTCTTCTCCATCGTGGGTGGGACGCCGGCCTACCGGCGGGAATACGTCCAGGACGACGCGCCGAGCGGTCCGGAGGACTTCGACAGTTGGGTGGTGCGGGCGGTCCTCAACCCGGCGCGGCCGTTGTTCCGGGAGGCGCGCTACCTGCTGGCCGAGGACCCTGATCTGCGGGATGTCGCGCTTTACCACTCCGTGCTCGCGGCGGTTGCCGAGGGCAACGCCAGTCGTGGCGGGATCGCCGGTTACATCGGGCGTAAGGCGAATGACCTGCAACATCCACTCACCGTGCTGGAGGACGCCGGACTGCTGGTGCGGGAACCGGACCCGCTGCGGAGCGGACGCAGTAGCTACCGGATTACCGAACCGCTCATCACCTTCTACCAGGCGATCATGCGGCCTGCCTGGACCGCACTCGAGCAGCGTCGCGGCGCGGACGTGTGGCGCCGGTCGAGCCGTCGGTACACCAGTGCCGTCCTCAGTCCCCGGTTCGAGGAGATCGTCCGGCAGTGGGCAATCCGTTTCGCCGACCTGGACGTTTTCGACGGCATCGTCGCCGAGGCCAGCGCCGCGACCGTGACGGACCCGTCCACCCGAACCAGCCACGAGTTGGATCTCGTCGCGCTTGGCGAGCCGCCGCTCGGTGACGGACCGCGTCCGCTGCTCGCGATCGGCGAGGTGAAGTGGGGGCGGCGGTTGGGCCAGGCGGACCTGGACCGGTTGAGACACATCCGGGAGTTACTCGTCCGCCGCCCCGGGCTTGACGCCACCGACACCCGCCTGCTGCTCGCGACCGCGGGGGGCTTCACCGATGATCTTGTTCGCGTGGCATCGACCGATTCGGACGTCGTGCTGGTGGATCCCGCCCGGCTCTACACCGGCTGAGCCTGCGGTTCAGGCGCCGAACCAGCCGGGGACGTCGAGGCGGAAGACGTCGGCCGGGACCATCCGGCGCAGGTCGTCCTCGATGGCCGCGACCCGGTCGGCGCCCAGGGTGGCCGCCCAGCGGTCGCGGAGCTGGTCGAACACGACCGCGGACCGGCGCAACCCGTCCAGCCCCCGGTCGGTCAGCCGGACCAGCTTGCGCCGGGCGTCGGCGGGATCGTCGGCGCGGTCCAGGTAGCCGAGCGCCACCAGCCGGTCGACGGTCTTGCCCGCCGCCTGCTTGGAGACGCCGAGGCGCTGGCCCAGCTCACTGGCGGTGGTGCCGGCCGGGCCGACCGCCTGGAGTACGAAGCCGTGCACCGGGCGCAGGTCGGGGTGGCCCTGCCGGGCCAGCTCGGCGTGCAGGTCGTCGATGAGGGTGCGGAAGCCGGCGAGCATCAGCAGCGGGAGCGCGAAGCCGGGGCGGTCAGGCGTTGCCACGTTCGACAACCACGTTTACTATCTGGTCAACCACGTTGACTATCTTACGTGAGGGGTCCCGTCATGTCCCGACCAGTCTTCACCGCCCACACCCCCGACACCGCGCCCGCCGCCGCCCGTCCGGTCATGGCTGGCGTGCACCGCAAACAGGGCCACCTGCCCACCGCCGTGGGCCTGATGGCGGAGTCGCCCGAGCTGCTCAAGGGCTTCCTCGGCGCCACCGCCGTCTTCGAGTCCACTGACCTCGACCCGATCGCCCGGGAGGTGGTGGTGCTCACCGTCGCCACCCGCAACGAGTGCCACCTCTGCGTGGCCATGCATACCGCCACCCTGGCCGGGCGCGGCGGGACGCCCGAGCTGATCGAGGCGCTGCGTGCCGGCGCCGCACTGCCGGAGCCGCGACTGGAGGCGCTGCGCCGGTTCACCCTGGCCGTGCTCGATCACCGGGGCGGCGTCCCCGATGACGAGCTGGACGCCTTCCTCGCCGCCGGCTGGCGCCCCCGGCACGCGCTGGACGTGGTGCTCGGCGTCGGGACGTACACCATCTCCACCTTCGCCAACCGGCTCGTCGACGCCCCGCTCGACCCGCCGCTCGCCGCGTACGCCTGGGAGCCGGCGGCCGGCTGAGGGCGCGTGCGCCAACAGGGGGCCCCTGCTCTACCGGAGGCGTCGAGCGGGGGTCCTTCCTCTCACGTCACAGCACCCGGCGTGGGCGGGGTGGTGGGGGGTGCGGGAGGATGGCAGTCATGGCGGCTCGTGGCTTCCCGTACACCGATCTCAAGGACTTCCTCGCGGCGCTGGAGCGCGCGGGCGAGCTGCGGCGGGTGAGCGTCCCGGTCGACCCCACGCTGGAGATCAGCGAGGTGGTCACCCGGACCGTGCGGGCCGACGGTCCGGCGCTGCTCTTCGAGCGGCCGACCCGGGGCGAGATGCCAGTGGCGATCAACCTGTTCGGCACCGAGAAGCGGATGGCGATGGCGCTCGGCGTCGACTCGCTGGACGAGATCGGCGAGCGGATCGGCGGGCTGATCAAGCCGGAGCTGCCGGTCGGCTGGTCCGGCATCCGCGAGGGCCTCGGCAAGGTCATGCAGCTCAAGTCGGTGCCGCCGCGCAAGGTGAAGACCGCGCCCTGCCAGCAGGTGGTCTACCGGGGCGACGACGTCGACCTGAACCGGCTGCCCGGGCTGCAGGTCTGGCCGGGGGACGGCGGCATCTTCCACAACTTCGGGCTGACCCACACCAAGCACCCGGAGACCGGCAAGCGCAACCTCGGCCTCTACCGGCTCCAGCAGCACAGCCGGAACACGCTGGGCATGCACTGGCAGATCCACAAGGACTCCACCGCCCACCACGCGGTCGCCGAACGGCTCGGCCAGCGGCTCCCGGTCGCCATCGCGATCGGCTGCGACCCGGTCGTCTCGTACGCGGCCACCGCGCCGCTCCCCAGCGACATCGACGAGTACCTGTTCGCCGGCTTCCTGCGCGGCGAGCGGGTGGAGATGGTCGACTGCCTGACCGTGCCGCTGCAGGTGCCGGCGCACGCCCAGGTGGTGCTGGAGGGCTACCTGGAGCCCGGCGAGCGGCTGCCCGAGGGCCCGTTCGGCGACCACACCGGCTTCTACACCCCGGTCGAGCCGTTCCCGGTGCTGCACGTCGAGACGATGACCATGCAGCGCGACCCGGTCTACCACTCGATCGTCACCTCGAAGCCGCCGCAGGAGGACCACGGCCTGGGCAAGGCCACGGAGCGGATCTTCCAGCCGCTGCTCAAGCTGCTAATCCCGGACATCGTCGACTACGACCTGCCGGCCGCCGGGGTCTTCCACAACTGCGCGATCGTGTCGATCCGCAAGCGCTACCCGAAGCACGCGCAGAAGGTGATGAACGCGATCTGGGGCGCGCACCTCATGTCGCTGACCAAGCTGATCGTGATCGTCGACGAGGACTGCGACGTGCACGACTACAACGAGGTCGCGTTCCGCGCCTTCGGCAACGTCGACTACGCCCGCGACCTGATGCTCACCGAGGGGCCGGTGGACCACCTCGACCACGCGTCGTACCAGCAGTTCTGGGGCGGCAAGGCGGGCATCGACGCGACCCGCAAGCTGCCCGCCGAGGGCTACACCCGGGGCTGGCCGGAGGAGATGACCATGTCGCCCGAGGTGGTGTCGCTGGTCGACAAGCGCTGGAAGGAGTACGGGATCTGATGGCCGCGGTCGCCGAGGCCCCGGTGGAACACCCGGGCCGGGTCAAGTCCTTCCTCAAGCTGGTCACCATCGAGCACTCCGTGTTCGCGCTGCCGTTCGCGTACCTGTCCGCGCTGACCGCGATGCGGGTCCACGGCGGGCAGGTCCGCTGGCTCGACCTGCTGCTGATCACCGTGGCGATGGTCGGGGCGCGGACGTTCGCCATGGCCGCCAACCGGATCCTCGACCGGCGGATCGACGCGCGGAATCCGCGTACCGCCAAGCGGGAGTTGGTGACCGGGGCGGTGAGCGTGCGGACGGCCTGGACCGGCGCGGCCGTCGCACTGGTGGTCTTCCTCGCCGCCGCCGCCCTGCTCAACCCGCTCTGCCTGGCGCTCGCGCCGCTCGCCGTGATCCCGCTGGTCGTCTACCCGTACGGCAAGCGGTTCACCAACTGGCCGCACGCCATCCTGGCGATCGCCCAGGCGGTCGGGCCGGTCGGCGCCTGGCTGGCGGTCACCGGCACCCTCGCCGGCTCCGGGCCGGCCTGGCTGCTCGGCGCGGCCGTGGGCCTGTGGATCGGCGGCTTCGACCTGATCTACGCCTGCCAGGACGCGGACGTCGACCGGAAGATCGGGGTGCACAGCGTCCCGGCGCGCTACGGGCTGCGCTTCGCGCTGCACGCCTCCACCGTCGCGCACGTGGTGACCTTCGCGCTGTTCATCTGGTTCGGCGCGCTGGTCGGCTTCGGTTGGCTCTGGTGGATCGGTTTGGCGTTCACCGCGCTCGCCTTCGGCTACCAGCACCTGGTGGTCAGCCCGACCGACCTGAGCAAGGTCAACCGGGCGTTCTTCACCGCCAACGGCTTCGTGGGCATCGCCCTGTTCGTGTTCGCCCTGCTCGACCTGGTGGTCCGCCTCGGCCTGCGGCCGTGAGTCGGAGGTCAGCGGGCGGTGCCGTGAGCCCGCGTCAGCGGGCGGAGCCGACCGGGTAGCGGGCGCTCTCCAGGGTCCAGTCGACGGTGCCGCGGACGGCGTTCGAGACGCCGTCGACGTGGACGGCGACCGACTCGTCCAGCGCCGGACCGAACGACGGTACGGCGGCGCGCAGCGCCATGAAGCGGGCCATCTCGGTCCGCCAGCGGTCGGCGACCAGCGCCACCGCGTCCGGCACCGGCACGCCCCGCTCGGCGGCCATCGCCAGCACCAGGTTGTGGCCGCCGGCGGTGGCCCGGTCCCGGTCCAACGAGGCCAGGTCGTTGAACCAGGAGAGCAGGTCGTTGGCGAGTTCGGCGAGCCGGCGCAGCGCGGGATGGTGGTAGACCGCGTCGGGCAGGGGTCGGCCGGCCGCGAACTCGATCAGCGGATACGACACGTACGCGGCCGAGGTGGCCCGGCGCAGCGCCACGTACTCCTCGATCCCGGGGGGTCGGCCGGCGGCCTTGGCGGCCGCCTCCCGCCCGGCGCCGTCGAGGTGGTCGGCGACGGCGTCGGCGAAGCGCAGCCGCCAGCGGGCCGGCATCCGTCGTCGCGGCTCCCGCCACGCCTGCACCAGCAGCCGCCGCAGGGGACCCGAGAAGCCGGGATGCCGGGCCCGGGGACCCTCCCGGAGCAGGGCCAGCGTCCCGTCCCGCAGCGCCCGGATCCCTGCCGGATCGGGTCGCCCCGGCCCGTCGCACAGGTCGTCGACCAGGAAGAACCAGGCGAACAGGGCGGCCAGCGCGCGCAGGTCGGGCTCGGCGGCGCCCGGGTAGAGCCGGCCGGCGTACCGGGCGAAACCGGCCCGGGCCAGCCGCTCCCGGGCGGCGGCGTCGCGGAGCAGGCCGAGCCGGTCGAGCTGGTCGACCAGCCACTCCTGCACCCCGTCGGCGTAGGGCGAGAGCCGGGGCCGGATCGGGCAGTCGGACCGCAGCGAGCGGAGCACCGCTTCCGTCATCACCGATCCCTTTCTGGGCATGGATGATCGTCGGAAGCATGGCAGGTCGCGAAGCGGCTCGCCGCCCCTGTTGGACATCGGTGCTTGTCGCGGGACAAGCAGGACGGTCCGGACGTGCCGCGGGGGTCCCCGCCCGGCCGCCCGGCCGGACCAGGCACGCTTGACGGTATGCGTGAACCATGGGTGGTCGGCGTCTCCGGGGCCTCCGGCACGCCGTACGCGGCCGCCGTCGTCCGGGGCCTGCTCGACGCCGGCGAGGCGGTGGACCTGATCGTCTCCCGGGCCGCCCGGCTGACCATCCTCGACGAGACCGGCCGCGCCTTCCGGGACGCGCACTGGGTCGAGGACCTGGCCGCCTGGCTGGGCCGCGACCTCGCCGACGCGGACCTGCGGCACTGGCCCGCCGGCGACCTGGCGGCCGGCCCGAGCAGCGGCTCCTACCGGGTACGCGGGATGGCGGTGGTCCCGGCGAGCACTGCGGCCTGCGCGGGCATCGCGATCGGCCTCTCCAAGGACCTCTTGCAGCGCGCCGCCGAGGTGAACCTCAAGGAACGGCGGCCGGTGGTGGTGGTGCCGCGGGAGACCCCGGTGACCCGCAGCCACCTGGAGCATCTCATCGCGCTGCACGACGCCGGTGCGGTGGTGCTGCCCGCCAGCCCCGGCTTCTACGGCGCCGGCGCGGCGGCCTCCGCCCAGCAGTTGGTCGACTTCGTGGCCGGCAAGGTGCTCGACTCGCTCGGCGTACCGCACACGCTCTTTCGTCGGTGGTCGGGTGAGCTGGCCGCGTCCCGGCGGGACGCGGACCGGGCCTGACGGCCGGCCCGCGTGCCGATCGGTACCGACTCAGTACATGCCAGCGTTCGCCGGTCCGGGGCCGGTCGAGGCGGTCGGGCCCATGTTGCGCGACTTTCCCATGTCCTCCGACTCGTCCAGCATGCCCTCCCCCTCAAGCAGGGCCCGTACCTCCGATTCCCGAAACCGGCGATGCCCGCCTGGAGTCCGGATGCTGCCTATCCGCCCGGCCGCTGCCCATCTCGTCACGGTCTTCGGGTCAACCCGAAACAGCGCGGCGACCTCACCCGGTGTCAGCAGGCGATCTCCAGTGTCCACAGCCCCCTCCTCGCATCGACGAAGCCCCCGGCTGAACACACTGCCCCCGGCCGGTGCGAGCCCAGAGCCGTCATGAGGGACGTATGGCAATTACAGCACCAGCGACCTGGCCTGTCCGCCCAAACGCGAAAAACGCACGGAAGTGAGAAGTTAGTAAATGGTACCGGCCGAGAACTGCCCTGACTGCTGGTTTGTGAACCGTTACATGACGTCATGTTCAACTGTTACCGACCGTCGGGCGTTACGCCCGAACGGATAGGGTGACACTCCGTGGACGCGATCGACCTGAGCCTCGTGGAGCTGCTGCGCGGCAACGCCCGCCTGTCGTACGCCGAGCTGGCCCGCCAGGTGGGGCTCTCGGCGCCGGCGGTGCACGAGCGGGTCGGCAAGCTCGAGTCGAGCGGGGTCATCCGGGCGTACCGGGCCGAGGTCGAGCCCGAGGCGATCGGGCTGGCGGTCACCGCGCTGATCGGCATCGTCGAGGATTCCAACGCCGACACCGACGACGTGCTGGAGGCGTTCCGGCAGATGCCCGAGATCGAGTCCTGCTACTTCATGGCCGGGGTCGAGTCGTTCCTGCTCAAGGCCCGGGTGGGCACCATCGCCGAGCTGGAGCAGCTCATCGTGCGGTTGAACCGGACGCCCGGGGTGGCCTCCACCCGTACCGGGATCGCTCTGTCGACCAAGTGGGAGAACCGCCCCCAGCCGGTCGAGCCGTCCGCCTCCTGACCGGCTCGTTTACGGCCGTCCGCCGGCCGGCGGTGCCGGTCGAGACCGAGCGGCCGGTCAGTCGCCGGGACAGGGGACCTCTGGTCCTGACCTTGCCGCGGGGATACCGTGCGCCGATGACGATCTCCGCGCGGGGCGCTGCCGTGGTGACCGGGGCGGCCGGCGGGCTCGGCCGCGCGATCGCCGCCGCGCTGCACGCCGACGGATGGCGCGTCCTGCTCACCGACGTGGACGGCGACGCGGTGGCCGCCGCCGCGGCACCGCTCGGCGGCTGGTCCCGGCGGCTCGACGTCCGGGACGGGGCGGCCTGCGCCGAGGTCGCCGCGACGGCGGCCGGGGCGGCCGGCGGGCTCGGGCTCTGGGTGAACAACGCCGGCCTGCTGGCCACCGGACCCGCCTGGACGCACGACGCGTCGACCCGTCGGCGGCTGGTCGAGGTGAACGCGCTCGGCGCGATGACCGGGACCCTGGCCGCCCTGACGATCATGCGGGAACAGGGTCACGGACACGTGCTCAACATCGTCTCCCTGGCCGGGCTGATCGCCGCCCCCGGCGAGACCGTCTACGCGGCCAGCAAGCACGCCCTGCTCGCGTTCAGCCTCGGCACCCTGGCCGACCTGCGGATGGCCGGCGTCCGGGGCGTACACGTGTCGTGCCTCTGCCCGGACGGGATCTGGACGCCGATGCTGCACGACAAGCTCGACGACCCCGGGGCCCTGGCCTCCTTCACCGGGTCGCTGCTCACGCCCGAGCGGGTGGCCGCGCGGGCGGTGCGGCTGGCCCGCCGGCCGCGCCCGGTGGTCAGCCTGCCGCGCTGGCGCGGTGCCCAGGTCCGGCTCCTGGACGCCTTCCCCCGGCTCGCCCTGGCCCTCACCCCGGTGGTCCGGGCCGCCGGTCGGGCCGGTCAGCGCCGGCAGGCGCGCCGGGCCGGCCCGAGCGCGAGCTGAGCTCGCTTGTAACGTTGCCGACGTGACTCATCTCGACCGGTGTGACGAGGCCAGCCGAGCCTGGGTGACCGAGGCGATCGCCACGGTCGAGGCGGACGCCAACCGCTCCGCCGACACCCACCTGCTGCCCTTCCCGCTGCCCCGGGAATGGGGCATCGACCTCTACCTCAAGGACGAGTCGGTGCACCCCACCGGCTCGCTCAAGCACCGGCTGGCCCGGTCGCTCTTCCTGTACGGGCTCTGCAACGGCTGGATCGGGCCGGAGACCACGATCATCGAGGCGTCGTCCGGCTCGACGGCGGTCTCCGAGGCGTACTTCGCGCGGATGCTGGGGCTGCCGTTCATCGCGGTGATGCCGGCCTCCACCTCACCGGAGAAGATCGCCCAGATCGAGTTCCAGGGCGGGCGCTGCCACCTCGTCCAGGACCCGGCCAAGGTGGTGATCGAGGCCCGCTGGCTGGCCGAGGACACCGGCGGGCACTTCATGGACCAGTTCACCTACGCCGAGCGGGCCACCGACTGGCGGGGCAACAACAACATCGCCGAGTCGATCTACGCGCAGCTCGCGCTGGAGCGGCACCCCGTGCCGGCGTGGATCGTGGTGGGCGCCGGGACGGGCGGCACCAGCGCCACCATCGGCCGGTACGCCCGCTACCGCCGGCTGCCCACCAAGCTCTGCGTGGTCGACCCGGAGAACTCCGCGTTCTACCCCGCCTGGCAGGCCGCGGACTGGTCGGTGCGGACCGGCCGGGGCTCCCGGATCGAGGGCATCGGGCGGCCCACCGTGGAGGCGTCGTTCCTGCCCTCCGTGGTGGACCGGATGGTCCAGGTGCCGGACGCCGCGTCGCTGGCCGCCATGCGGGCCGGGTCGGCGGTGCTCGGCCGCCGGGTGGGCGGCTCCACCGGCACCAACCTCTGGGGCGCGTTCGGGCTGATCGCGGAGCTGCTCGCCGCCGGCCGGACCGGGTCGGTGGTGACCCTGATCTGCGACGCCGGCGACCGGTACGCGCACACCTACTACGCCGACGACTGGGTGGCCGGGCAGGGCCTGGACCTGGCCCCGCACCAGGCCACCATCGACCGCTTCCTCGCCACCGGCGCCTGGCCGGCCTGACCCGGCTCCCCTGGGCGGGTCAGCCGGGGAAGACCCGCTCGGCCAGACCCGGGTAGCGCACCACGAAGCCGTTCGGGTCGAGATCCAGGTCGGCGGTGAAGCTGTCGCTGGCGAAGCGGATCCGGGCCGGCCCGAGCGAGGTGTAGACCTGCTCGGCCGGGACCACCGCCAGGCTCGGCACCAGCACCCAGGCGACGGCGATCCGCCGGGCCTGCTCCGCCGGGGCCCGGCTCAGCCCGAGCCGGCGTACCGGAAGGGTGTTGAACAGCACCGAGCCGCCCAGGTCGAGGTCGAGCGCCGGGGCCAGCCGGCCCGGCTCGTCGGTGCCCGGCAGCCCGGCGGGCGGATGCCCGGCCGCGCTCAGCGCCGCGTCGAGGTCACCCTCCTCGCCGGTGCGCACCCGCCACCCGTCCCCGTCGCGTTCCAGGCGTACGCTCCGCGCCCAGCCGCCGCCGTCGGCCTCGACCTCCAGCCGCGTCGCCGACCAGTCCGCGCCGACCGTCAGCCGGTATCGGCAGGTGTAGGGGACCGGGTCCACGGCCAGCATCACGCCCTGCGCGGTGAGGCCCTGGCGGTCGTCGAGGATGGCGTGCTCCGACCCGGCGGTGTCGGTTCTGGACCAGAAGAACGACTTCGGCATCGTGGGCATGAACCGGACGTTACGCCACCCGGGCGACCGCGGCGCGGGATGCGGGAACGCCGCCGTCGAGCAGTCGCTCGACGGCGGCGTCCGTCAGGATGGTGGGCCGGCGGGCGGGTTCCCGTCCTGCCGGCGGTTCCGGTCCGGTCAGTGGGTGCGGGCCGGCGGCCGCCCGCCGAAGCCGCGCCGATCGTCGCGCGGCCGGTCGTCGCGGCCCCGGCCCTCCGGCCGGAATCCGCCCCGCCGGTCGGTCGGCCGGAAGTCACCGCCCCGCTCGCCGAAGCGCCGCTCGCCCCGGCCGTCGCGGTCGCCGAAGTGGCGCTCACCCCGGTCGCCGAAGCGCTGCTCGCCGCGTCCGTCGCGGTCGCCGAAGCGGCGTTCACCCGCAGGCCGGTCGCCGAAGCGCCGCTCGCCGCGTCCGGGGTGCTCGAAGCCGGCCCGGTCCCGGTCCCGGTCGCCGAAGCGCCGGTCCGCGCCGGGCTCGCGCCGCTCCGCGAAGGGCCGACCGGAGCGCTGGTCGCCACGGTCGCCGTACCGCCGCTCGCCGTGCCCGTCCCGGTCGCCGAAGCCGCGCTCACCGCGGTCCGCGAAGCCCCGCTCGCGGCGCTCGGTAGAGCCCCGGTCACTGCGCTCCGCGAAGCCCCGGTCACGGCGCTCGCCCCGATCCGGGTAACCCCGCTCGCCGCGGTCTGCGAAGCTGCGCTCGCGGCGCTCGCCGCGGTCCGCGTAGCTCCGCTCGCGGCGGTCGCCGCGGTCGCCGAAGCGGCGCGAGCCGGACGGGCGGTCGCCGTGCCGCCGCGGCTCGGGCTCGTCGCGGACCGGTACCCCGCTGGGCTCGCGGGCGCCGGTCAGCTCGGCCAGCGCCGGGTCGCCCGCGCGGACCCGGGTCTGGGCCGGCTCGACGCCAGCCTTCTCCAGCATGGCCAGCGTGGTCCGGCGCTGCTTCGGCAGCACCAGGGTGGCCACCGCGCCCGACTCCCCGGCCCGGGCGGTACGCCCCGCCCGGTGCAGGTAGTCCTTCGGATCCTTCGGCGGGTCCACGTGCAGCACCAGCGACACCCCGTCGACGTGGATGCCCCGGGCCGCCACGTCGGTGGCGACCAGCACGTTCATCCGGCCCTCACGGAACTCGGCCAGGGTCCGGGTGCGCATCCGCTGGGTCTTGCCGCCGTGCAGGCCGCCGGCGCGTACGCCCACCGCGGCGAGCTGCTCGACCAGCCGGTCGACGCCGAGCTGCGTACGCGCGAAGAGCATGGTGCGCCCGTCCCGGGCCGCGATCGAGGCGGCCACGGCGAACTTGTCGTGCGGCGGGATCAGCAGCAGGTGGTGGTCCATGGTGGACACGGCGGCGGTGGGCGGCGCGGTCGAGTGGGTGACCGGGTCGGTCATGAACCGCTTGACCAGCGTGTCGACGTCGTTGTCCAGGGTGGCCGAGAAGAGCAGCCGCTGGGCGTCCGCCGGGGTCTTCGCGAGCAGTTCGGTGACCTCGGGCAGGAAGCCCATGTCGGCCATCTGGTCGGCCTCGTCCAGCACGGTGACCTCGACGTCGTCGAGGCGGCAGACGCCGCGCTCGATGAGGTCGCCGAGCCGCCCGGGGGTGGCCACGACGATCTCCACGCCCCGGCGCAGCGCGTCGATCTGCCGGTCGTATGGGACGCCGCCGACGGCGGTCTTGAGGAAGATGCCGACCGCCTTGCCGAGCGGCATCAGCGCGTCGTTGACCTGCATGGCCAGCTCGCGGGTGGGCACCAGCACCAGGGCGCGCGGGTGCTGCGGACGGGCCCGGTTGCGGTCGGCGAGCCGGGCGATCACCGGCAGGCCGAAGGCGAGGGTCTTGCCGGAGCCGGTCTGGCCCCGGCCCAGCACGTCCCGGCCGGCCATGGCGTCCGGCAGGGTGGCCCGCTGGATCTCGAACGGGGTGGTGATGCCCTGGCGGGCCAGCGCGTCGACCAGTTGCCGGGGCAGGCCCAGGGCGGCGAAGTCGGGGGTTTCGGTGGCCGGGGCTTCCGGCGTCGGGGTGGAGTCGGCGGACGGGGACGTGCCAGGGGTGGCGAAGGTGGTCAAGAAATGCCTTTCGAGCGGGGCGCATCTTCGCGATGGCCTGCCGCAGCGCTGCACGCCGCCGAATCGCCCGCAAGATCGCCCATGGGCGCGCAACGGCGCGCCAGGTCAGTGATCTCCACAAGTGTACGGCGGAGCGGTGGGCGCGGCGCGGCCTCGCGAGGCCGTAGTGGGCGGGCTCACCCCGTCACTTGCTCACCGCGCCGTCGGTCAACCCGCTCAGCGCGTCGTTGGCCAGGAACACCACCACCAGGCTGATCGCGATCAGCAGGGCCAGCGAGGCGGCCAGCACGATCACCACCCTCGTGTTGCTGGACCGGGTGGCCGGCGCGTCCTCGGCCCAGCCCTGGGCCAGGATGTGCCCGGTCAGCGAGCCGGAGTTCTCCAGGGGGCTGCCCTGCGGGAACGAGACGGTGGCGAAGCCGGGGCCGTCGGTGCCGCCGTACGCCGTGCCGGCCAGGTCGGGGCCGCCCTGGTAGGCGGGCGGCCGGGTCGCCGGGTGTGCCGGGGCGCCAGCGTGCTCGGTCGGCCCGGTCGGTTCGGCCGACGGTGGCCAGGTCGGCAGCGCGGGTGCCGGCACCACCACCGGCGGGCCGGGCGGCGCCGAGACCGACGCGCTCGCCCGGGCGGTCGGCGCGGCCGGCGACCCGGGGAGGCCGGCGGTGGCGGGCGGCGGCGGGAACGGCGGGGCCGGCATGGGGCCGGGCGGCGGCGGAGGCGCGGGCACCGGCGGAGCCGGTGGTGGCGCCGGTGGCGTCGGCAGCGGGGGGACCGGTCCGGGCGGGGTGGGCCCGGGCGGCGGGGCGGGCACCGGCGGGGTCGGGCGGAACGGGGGCTCCGGTTCCGGTATGGGCGGCGAGGGCGACGGCGGGGTCGGGCCCGGCACGGGCGTCGGTGCCGGCTCGGGTTCCGGCGTGGGCGGCTTCGGCGGCTGGGCCGGCTCCGGCGGCTGTGCCGGCTCGGGCGGCTCGGGGTTGACCGGGTGTCCGCGGTAGACCGTGGCCACGCCGGCCTTGGCCACCACCGCGTCGGCGACCTCGTCGGGCGAGACCCGGCTCAGCCCGGGTACGGCGGCGCTGGCCCGGGCCTGGTCCGCCTCGGCGCGCGGTGCGGGCGGCACCGGCGACGATCCCCCGGGCGCGGGCACCCGTGCGGAACCGGCGACCCGTGGCGCGGGCGGGGCGCTCGCCGTCGCTGCTGCGGGGACGGCGGCCGGCGGGCCGTCCTGGTCGGACGGGCGGTCCGGGAGCGCCGGGTCCGCCGCCCGGGCGGGCCGTTCGGCGGCGGCGAAGGCCGACCAGGTCGAGGGCGCGACGGTGGCCCCGGGCTGCCGCCGGTCCAGGGCCGGGGCGGGCTCCGCCGGACCGGCCGCCTGGTAGGTCGTGGCGGTCGCCGGCGGGTTCGGCCGGTCGTCGGCCGGCGGCGGTACGGCGACACTGGCTCGTGCCCGGGCCACCCCGACCGTGGCCGGCGCGTTGCCGGCCGGGTCGGTGCCCGGCCCGGCCGGCCGGTCGGTGCGGTCGGGCTCGGATCCGGGGTGGACCGTCTCCGCCGGAACCTCGTGTTCGCCCATGCTCGCCCCTCCGCGCCCACGCTCGCCCCCGGTCCGCGGCGCCGGCCGGGAGTGCCTGAGTCTCACCGTGCCACATTCCGGCCCGGCCGCACAGCCGGAGCGGACACCGGCCACAATTCGGCCTCCGCGCCGTTGGGCGGCGCTCCGGATCGAACGAAGGCCGTTGGCTCAGCTTCCGGTGCTCGGGCTGGCCGACCCGCTCTCCGCCGCGCTGTTCGACGGGTCAGCGGCGCTCGACGTCGTGCTCGGCGTGCTGGTCGCCTCACTCGGCGCGGTGGTGGGCGAGCCGCTCGTCGTCGAGGGGGACGGCGTTGGGGACGGTTCGTTCGACGGCGAGGTGCTCGGCGAGGTGGACGGGCTCGGGGTGGTGGGCCGCGGCGTCGGCGTCTTGGTCGGCTTCGGGGTGGGCTTCGGCGTGGCCGTCTGGGTGGGCTTCGGGGTGGCCGACGGCGTCGGCGACGTGGTCGTGTTGCTCGGGGCCGGCGTCGGGGTCGTCGGGGCGGGGACGGCGCCGACCACCCGGGTGGCGGCGTAGAGCCGGCTCCAACGGACCACCGAGATCTTGACGACGTCCCCGGTGCGCGGCGCCTCGACCATCTTGCCGTTGCCGATGTACATGGCGACGTGGTGGATGCTCGTCCAACTGCTGCCGGAGGCGAAGAAGAGCAGGTCGCCCGGGAGGAGCGCGTTCGGGTTGACCGTGCGGGAGCGGGTGGCGTAGTACTGGTCGCGGGAGACCCGGGGCAGGCCACGGTAGCCGGCCGACTGGTACGAGGCGAGCACCAGGCCGGAGCAGTCGAAGCGGTCCGGCCCCTCCGCCGCCCAGAGGTAGGGGTCACCGAGCTGGGCGAGGGCGTACCGCACGGCGGCCAGCGCCATCGGGTGGGCGACCATCCCGCTGACGCTCTGGTTGCTGACGTACGAGCTGCCGATCTGCTGCTCGGCGGCGTCCTCGCGCCGCGCCGCCTCGAGCAGCAGCGCGGCGTTGTCCTTCCGCAGCTTGAGCAGCGCGGCTTCCTGCTTGTGCAGTTCCGCTTCGACCCTGGTGTACTCCGCGACGGTGTCCGTGACGCGCTTCTGCGCAGCCTCGTACGCCTCCCGGGCGATCTTCTCGGCGGTGGTGGCCCGGGCGACCTCGCCGTCCACGGCGCCGGTGGCCCCCTCGGCCTTGTCGCCGCGGATGATGCGCTGCAGGGCGTTCAGGTCGCGCAGGTCGGTGCCGAACTCGCCGGGCGGGAGCGCGGCCGCGGCCTTGACCGCGTCGGCGGCGGCGGTCTCGGCGTTCGCCCGGGCCTGGTCGAGCGCCGCCACGGCCTGCTTGAGCGCGGCGTCGGCGGCGGCCAGCTGGGCCTGTGCCGCGTCCCGATCGCCCTGGACCCGGATCAGGTCCTCGCCGAGCTTGGCGACCTGCGTGTCGGCCTGGTTGATCTGGGCGATCAGCGGACCGTCGGCCGGGTTGGTGGGGGCGGTGGCGCCGATCCCGCCGGGCGTGACGCCGGGCAGGCCGGGCATCGAGCCGGGCAGCTGGAAGGTGCCCGTGACCTCCGGCCGGGAGCCGGCGTTGGGAATGGTGTCGGGAAGCGGATCGGCCCAGACGGGGGTGGCGAGCGCCGCGGCCGCCACCACGCCGAGCAGGGCGGACCAGAGCTTCGGCCGCAGCACCGGGGAGATCACCGGGCTCCTGCGTCGTTGCCGTCGGCCCTGCCTGCTGTAGCCCATTCCGCTCCCCGTCCGGTCTGGCTGTGTTCCGCGCAAGGTGGGGCGCGGTGAGCCGGGACGGTACCAGTGTGTGTTCCGCCCCATCCTGTCTTACCTCACCGGCGCAGCTATGTCGATGTGCAGAGGGTGACGGGCGGCCGGGCGTCCGGTGAACTTCGTCGCTGCGGTTGACCGGGCCGCCGGTTCGTCGAAGGGCCGACGTACGCTCGACCGGGACAGCAGGTGGAAGGGACGGGGCTTTCGATGGACGCCGGAGTCAAGCGCGAGCTCGAAGCGAAGGTCTACGCGGGTGAGCGGCTGACCCGAGAGGACGGCATCGCCCTCTACGAGTGCGACGACCTCGCCTGGCTGGGGCGACTGGCCCATCACAAGCGCACCGAGCTGAACGGCGACCGGGTGATGTTCAACGTCAACCGGCACCTCAACCTGACCAACGTCTGCTCCGCCTCGTGCGCGTACTGCTCGTTCCAGCGCAAGCCGGGCGAGAAGGACGCCTACACGATGCGGATCGACGAGGCGGTCCGCAAGGCCAAGGAGATGGAGGACGAGCAGCTCACCGAGCTGCACATCGTCAACGGCCTGCACCCGACCCTGCCCTGGCGCTACTACCCGAAGGTGCTGCGGGAGCTGAAGGCCGCGCTGCCCAACGTCAACCTCAAGGCGTTCACCGCCACCGAGGTGCAGTGGTTCGAGAAGATCAGCGGCCTGAGCGCCGACGAGATCCTCGACGAGCTGATGGACGCCGGCCTGGAGTCGCTGACCGGCGGCGGCGCGGAGATCTTCGACTGGGAGGTCCGGCAGCACATCGTCGACCACGCCTGCCACTGGGAGGACTGGTCGCGGATCCACCGGCTGGCCCACTCGAAGGGCATGAAGACCCCGTCGACCATGCTCTACGGCCACATCGAGGAGCCCCGGCACCGGGTCGACCACGTGCTGCGGCTGCGCGAGCTGCAGGACGAGACGGGCGGCTTCCAGGTCTTCATCCCGCTGCGCTACCAGCACGACTTCGTCGACTCGGCGGACGGCAAGATCCGTAACCGGATCCAGGCCCAGACCACCATGGCCTCCCCGGCCGAGTCGCTGAAGACGTTCGCCGTCTCCCGGCTGCTCTTCGACAACGTCCCGCACGTCAAGTGCTTCTGGGTGATGCACGGCCTCTCGGTGGCCCAGCTCTCCCTGAACTTCGGAGTGGACGATCTGGACGGTTCCGTCGTGGAATACAAGATCACCCACGACGCCGACGCGTACGGCACGCCGAACACCATGCACCGGGACGACCTGCTGCACCTGATCTGGGACGCCGGCTTCCGGCCGGTCGAGCGGAACACCCGCTACGAGACCGTCCGCGAGTACGACGCGGCCCCGTCGCTGGCCGAGCGCCGGGCCGAGCCGCAGCAGGTCTGGGCCTGACCGGATGACCACTCAGGAGCCGTCGCGCACCTTCCCCCGCCGGGACGCGGAGGGGCGCATCCGCACCCTGGGCGACCTGCTCGGGGTGAGCCTCGCCGGCCTGGTGATCGGGGTGCTGGCGCTGGTGCTCTTCGAGTGGGCGTTCGCCACCATGGGTGCGGGCGGGTTCGGGCGGACCAACGGCTGGCTGGCGGTGATCCTGCCGGTCTGGCTCTTCTGGGACGACTTCCGGGCCTGGGAGTTCGGTGCGGCCCGGGTGATGGCGGCGCTGGCCGGCCTCGCCGTCGGGGTGGTCGCCGGGCTGCTCGCGGCCGGCCTGGCCGCCGGTCTGCCGCCGCTGGTCTCCGGGGCGCTGGCCGCGGCGGTGTTCACCGTGGTCTACGCGGTGATCTGGTTTCCTGGCGTGCACTGGCTGGCCCGGCGTACGGGCTGAGGCCGCCCCACCGGTGATGGAGAACGGAGTGCGAACGTGAGCGCGGCGGTCAAGTACACGTTGGGCCGGATCGGGCTGTTCCTCGGCGTGCTGGCGGCCCTCTGGTTCATCGACATGAACCCGTTCCTGCGGCTGATGCTGGCGCTGGTCTTCTCCGCCGCGCTGTCGTTCTTCCTGCTTCGTGGCTGGCGGGACGAGATGGCCGGGGAGATGTCCGAGGCGTCGGCCCGGCGCCGGGCCGAGAAGGAGCGGCTGCGCTCCGCGCTCGCCGGGGAGGACCAGCCCGAGCCGGCCGAGCCACGCCGCGAAGAGTAGGCGGGGCCACCATCCGCCGCCCGGCGGGGCAAGTCGTCGGCTGCGTGGCGTGGCCGGCCGGGCCACGGCCACCGGAGAAAACGGGGCAGCGCGATCGGAGCGGGACCGCTAGGGTCGGCCGCCGTGAGTCTCCTGAACGCGATCAACGGGTGGCGGACGAAGGTGTTCGTCTGGATCGGTCTGCCGGTCATCGCCGCCATCGGACTGATGATGGGTGCCACCGACCTCGGCCCCGCCTGGCAGGCGAAGAGCGGCGGTGGTACGCCGGGCACGTTCACCGCGGTGGACGAGGAATGCAGCCGGCGCAACTGTGAGTGGCGCGGGGACTTCGTCGCCACCGAGGGCGGCGCCCGGCGCACCGACGTGATCCTCTACGACGCGCCGGACGGGCTGACCGCCGGCGCCACCGCCCCGGCCCTTGACACGGGCGCCCGTGCGGGCGTCTTCTCCACCACCGGTGGGTCGACGTACCTGCTGGTCACCGGGCTCACCGTGGCCGGATTGGCCGCCCTGGTGGCCTGGGTGGTGATCATCGTGCGGGCGATCCGGCGCCGCCGCGAGGCCGCCCAGCCGCCGGCCCCGCCCACCACGTTCGCCCCGTCGGCGTAGCGCCGGAACGGCCCGCGAGCATACCGCCGGGCCGGGTCGCTGGCCCTGACCGCAACGACGAAGGCTGGCTTGCGCCTGCCCGCTAGCCTCGGCGAGCGTGGCGCAGAAAGTCATCCGCGGGCTCGGGAAGCTGTTCCTCTGGGTCGGTCTGCCCGTGATCGCCCTCATCGGGCTCGGGATCACCGGCCGAGACGTCAGGCCGGCCTGGCAGGCGAAGTCCGGTGGCGGCACGGTGGGAACGTTCACCGCCGTGCACGAGCAGTACGGCCGCCAGGCCTGCACCTGGTACGGCGACTTCGCGGCGGCCGAGGGCGGCGCGCGCCGGACGGACGTGATCCTCTTCGACGCACCGCGCGGTCTGACCCGGGGCGGCACCGCGCCGGCCCGGGACACCGGTGCTCAGGACGCCGTCTTCTCCGCCACCGGCGGGGCGTCCTGGGTGGCCATCACCGGGTTCGCCGGGGTCGGTGCGCTGGCCGCCGTCGCCTGGGTGGTCCGCGTGGTCCGCGCGGTCCGCCGCATCGCCGGACGGCACCGCGGCGCGGCGACCACCCACGGGACGCCGGTGCACGGCTGAGTTTGGATGACGGGCCCGGCACCCGTCCCGAGGGGATCGTGCCGGGCCCGTCCCGTCACCAGTTGGTCGAGCCCGGCACGACCGGCCAGGGCCGGTCCGCCGGCTTGATCAGGTACGCGATGCCGCCCGAGCCGCCGGCCACCGTGCCGTTCGCCCGGTACCGCTTGGTACGCAGCCAGATCTGCTCGAACTGCGACCGCTTGTAGACGTTGCGCACCGCCTCGTTCGAGGACGAGGCGGGGTCGTTGACGATCACGTCACCGTCGGCGGTGAAGCCGACGATCACGAACAGGTGGCCGGAGGTGCCGTAGTTCGCCCCGTCCAGCTCGCTGGCCAGGAAGGACTGCGAGGTGACGACCGGGATGCCGGCCTTGATGAAGCGCTCCACCTCGTCGAGCGAGTGCAGCCGGGTGACCCGCGCGTCCAGGCCGGGGAAGCTGGCCGCGTACGCGGTGTTGAACGGCCAGTTGCCGGCGCCCTCGTACTCGTAGTCGTAGGTCGACCGCGCGGCGTGGTCGACGTTGGGGTCGGCGTAGCTCGGGTCGACCCAGGCGGTGTCCTCGGCCGAGGGCTTCCGACCCCAGTACTCGACCACCATCTCGGTCGAGGTGGGCGAGCACCAGGCCTCACCACCGCCGTCGAACTCGGGGTACTCCCCTTCGTGGATGTTCTGCGAGTAGCGCGGCACCGCCAGCTCGGTGCCCCAGGCGATCCCGCCCTTGCTCGGCGCGACGGTGAACCGGTCCGGCACGTTGGAGCTCATCGCGCCCAGCATCCAGACCCGCGGCGCGGCGGTCTGCCCCGGCGCCCGGTAGAGGGTCAGCCGGAGCTGGTACGACCGCAGCAGCACGCCCTTCTTGGCGTCGTCGATGGAGAAGGTGTCGGTCCAGATGGTCGACCAGGGGTCGCCCTGGCCGTCCAGGGTGGTCCGCTTGATGTCCTGGTCACCGGAGGCCCAGCGGCCCATCACGTACCAGGGGGTCTGCTGGCCGGTGTTGTAGGTGCCGTGCAGCTCGACCTGGATCCACGTGCCGGCCGGGGTCTCCGCGTTCCACGACGCGACCAGCTCGGTGGCGTCGAAGCCGATCTGCCGCTCCGGTGAGGTCCAGGTGGCGTACTCCCAGGTGCGGGTCGCGCCGGTGTGCTTGTCGGTGTACGGGGTCGTGCCGGCCGGCTCGCCCATGGTGATCCCGGTGCGGTGCCCCGGGATGGCGTACGTGCCCTGGTGGGTGCCGGTGCCCCAGTCGGGGTACTTCGACCAGTCCTGGAAGGTGATCTGCTCGTCGTGGGCGGGGACCGGAAGGTTGTTGTCGGCGTGGGCGGGCGCGGCGGCGCCGAGGAGGGTGAGCGCGGCGACGCCGGCGAGGGCGACCGCCGCGCGCAGGGCGGGTCTGATCACTGTCATCTCCATAGGGTGGATAGGGGAATCACCAGTTGGTGGAACCGGCCACCGAGGGCCAGGCCACGGTGGTCGGCTTGATCAGGTAGACGACGCCGCCGGAGCCGCTGGCGGTGCCGCCGTTGGCGGTGGTCCGCTTGGTCCGGAGCCAGATCTGCTCGAACTGGTCGCGGCGGTAGACGTGGCGGACGGCGTCGTTGCTGGGTGAGGCCGGGTCGTTGGCGATGACGTCGCCGGTGGCGGTGAAGCCGACCACCACCATGAGGTGGCCGGCGGTGCCGTAGCCCGCCCCGTCCAGCTCGCTGGCGAGGAAGGACTGGCTGGTCACCACGGGGATCCCGGCGGCGATGAAGTGCTCGATCTCGTCGAGCGAGTGCAGCCGCGTCACCTTCGATTCCAGTCCGGGGAAGGTGGCCGCGTACGCGGTGTTGAACGGCCAGTTGCCGGTGCCGCCGTACTGGTTGTCGTAGGTCATCCGGGCGGCGTGGTCGACGGTCGCGTCGGCGTAGCTCGGGTCCACCCAGGACGTGTCGGCGGGGGACGGCTTCCGGCCCCAGTACTCGACCACCATCTCGGTCGAGGTGGGCGAGCACCAGGCCTCACCACCGCCGCCGTACTGCGGGTACTGGCCGGCGTGGATGTTCTGCGAGTAGCGCGGCACGGCCAGTTCGGTGCCCCAGGCGATGTGGCCGGCGCTCGGGGTGACGGTGAACCGGTCCGGCACGTTCGAGCTCATCGCGCCCACGGACCGGACCACCGGCGAGGCGGTGCCGGCCGGGTCCCGGTAGAGCGTCAGCCGGAGCTGGTACGCCCGCAGCAGCACCCCGGCGCCCGGGTTGTTGATGGCGAAGGTGTCCGTCCAGATGCTGGAGGTCCGGTCGCCCTGCTTGTCGACGCTGGTCCGCCGGATGTCGGCGTCGCCGGAGGCCCAGCGGCCCATCACGTACCAGGGGGTGCGGGTGCCGGTGGTGTAGGTGCCCTGGAGTTCGACCTGGAGCCAGGTGCCGGCGGGGGTGTCGGCGTTCCAGGAGGCGACCAGCTCGGTGGCCCCGAAGCCGACCTCGGTCAGCGGCGAGGTCCAGGTCCCGTACGCCCAGGTGCGCCGGACGCCGGTGTGCGGGTCCTTGTAGACGATGGTGCCGACCGGGGTGCTCAGGGTGAGGCCGGCGGCGGTGCCGGTGGTGCCGGCGGTGGTGCCGGTCGACCAGCCCGTGCCGGACCAGCCCTGCCAGGTGATCTGTTCGTCGTGGGTGACCGTGGTGGTGCCGGTGGCCGGCTTCGCGGCCGCGGCGGGGGTGGTGGTGCCGAGGATGGCGAGCGCGGTGACGCCGGCGACGGCGAACGCGCGCAGGGGTCTCATGGCCATGGCAGCTCCCCAGGGAGACGGCATCGTTGCCGTTCACTGTCGCGCCTGGAGGGAACTTTCGCCAGAGGTCAAAGGATGGAAAATCATTGCCGGCGGTACGGCCGGCTCCTCGCCGTGACGCTCCGGGTGAGGGCGGGCGGGCGGCCCCGATACACCCCCGCCGAGGTCCGCACCCACCCTCCCGTCCGGACGATCTCCGCTGGTCATGCGCTACCGTGACACCGACCAGCCCGCAGCGAAGCCGGTGCGAAACCGGCGCTGTCCCGCAACTGTGATGCCCCGCACGCGGCGTCGGCCCACCGGCCGGCGCCGACGACCGTGGGGACGAGCCAGGTCGCCTGCGGCACGGTCGCGACACGCGCTCTCGAGGAAGGGCGCCTCGCGGACGGGCACGCCAGGCGGGTCCTGTCGGCGAAGCACCAGCTCCTCGACCGACAGGAGGACCGATGTCCAGACGTACCCCCCGGCTCTTCGCCACCGCCCTCGCGGTCGGCGCGCTGCTCCTCGGCGGCTGCGCCGAGAAGACCGCGACCGACACCCCGGCCGCCGGCGCCAGCTCCGCGGCCGCCGCGTTCCCGGCCACCGTGGGCAAGCTGACCCTGGAGAAGCGCCCGGAGAAGATCGTGTCGCTCTCGCCGAGCGCGACCGAGATGCTCTTCGCTATCGGGGCCGGCAAGCAGGTCGTCGCGGTCGACGACCAGTCGAACTACCCGCCGGAGGCGCCGAAGAGCGACCTGTCCGGCTTCCAGCCGAACGCCGAGGCGATCGCCGGCAAGAGCCCCGACCTGGTGGTGCTCTCCAACGACATCAACAAGATCGTCGACCAGCTCACCACGCTGAAGATCCCGGTGCTGCTCACCCCGGCCGCCACCACGCTGGACGACACGTACCAGCAGATCACCGACCTGGGCACGCTGACCGGCCACCCGGCCGAGGCGGCGGACGTCACGAAGAAGATGAAGGACGACATCGCCGCGCTCACCAAGGACCTGCCGCAGCGGGCGAAGAAGCTCACCTACTACCACGAGCTTGGCCCGGAGCTGTACACCGCGACCAGCAAGACCTTCATCGGCTCGATCTACACCCTCGCGGGCCTGGAGAACATCGCCGACCCGTCGGACGCCGACGGCACCAAGGGCGGCTACCCGCAGCTCTCCCAGGAGATCATCGTCAAGGCGAACCCCGACTTCGTCTTCCTGGCCGACACCAAGTGCTGCAAGCAGACCGCGGAGACCGTCAAGGCCCGCAGCGGCTGGGCCGGGGTGACCGCGGTGAAGAACAACCAGATCGTCGCCCTCGACGACGACATCGCCTCGCGCTGGGGCCCGCGGGTGGTCGACCTGGTCCGGGCGATCGTCGACGCCACCGCCAAGGTCCCGGCGTGACCCACCGGTGACCGTGCGACCAGTGGTCCGGCGGGCCGGGACGTCCCGGCCCGCCGGCCTGCCCACGGCCGGACCGGTGGCCCCGGTCCGGCCGGCCGGGCTGCGCAAACGCTGGCTGTTCGCCGGCCTCGGGGCGGTGCTGGTCGCGCTGGTGGCCGGGGTGTCGCTGGGCCCGGTCAGCCTGCCGCCCGGCAGCGTGGCCGCCGAACTGCTCAACCTGCTGCCCGGGGTGCACCTGGACAGCGGGCTCACCGAGCGGGAGATCGCCATCGTCATCGAGCTGCGGCTACCCCGGGTCGTGCTCGGCCTGCTCGTCGGCGCGCTGCTGGCCCTGGCCGGCGGCTGCTACCAGGGCGTCTTCCGCAACCCGCTGGCCGACCCGTACCTGCTGGGCGTGGCGGCCGGCGCCGGGCTCGCGGTGACCACGGTCATCGCGCTCGGCGTCGGTTCGGGCGGGGCGCTGAGCGGGATGCCGCTGACCATCCCGCTCGCCGCGTTCGTCGGCTCGCTCGGCGCGGTCGCCATGACGTACCTGCTCGGCGCGGCCGGCGGGCGCCACCGGTCACCCGCCACGCTGATCCTGGCCGGGGTGGCGGTGTCCGCGTTCCTCTCCGCCGGGCAGACGTACCTGCTGCAACGGCACTCCGAGAGCATCCAGCAGGTCTACTCCTGGCTGCTCGGACGGCTGGCCACCGCCGGCTGGCAGGACGTCCGGCTGGTCCTGCCCTACTTCGTGCTCACCGCGGTGGTGGTGCTGCTGCACCGGCGCGAGCTGGACGTGCTCTCCGTCGGCGACGACGAGGCCACCAGCCTGGGCCTGCACCCGCAGCGCTCGCGCTACCTGCTGATCGCCGCGGCGTCGCTGGGCACCGCCGCCGCGGTCTCCGCCTCCGGGCTGATCGGCTTCGTCGGCATCATCGTGCCGCACACCGTACGGCTGCTCGCCGGGTCCAGCTACCGGGTGATCCTGCCGCTGTCGATGCTCTTCGGCGGAGCCTTCCTGGCGCTGACCGACGTGGCCGCCCGGACCGTCGCCGCCCCCGCCGAACTCCCGATCGGCGTGGTCACCGCGCTGCTCGGCGGCCCGTTCTTCGTCCTGGTCCTGCGGACCTCCCGCCGGGTGTTCACATGAGCGCGCGCCAGCGAGCGAATCGTCAACGCAGTGCCTTGGTGCCTCATGACGGCACGGAGCGAAGCGGAGTGGCGACATGAGCGCGCGTCAGCGAGCGAATCGGCAACTCAGCGCGCCGGGTGAGTCCTGGCTGCCGGCCCCGCGGCCGGAGGTTTCGCCGCACGCCGTCGAGGTGCGGGACCTGCACGTCGACCTGGGCGGCGCGCCGATCCTGGCCGGCGTGGATCTGACCGTCGCGGTGGGCGAGTGGGTCACCGTCATCGGCCCGAACGGCGCCGGCAAGTCGACCCTGCTGCGCGCCGTCGGCGGCCTGCTGCCCGCGCCGGGCACGGTCTCCCTCTTCGGTACGCCGATCCAGTCCCTCCGCCGCCGGGACCGGGCCCGGGTCGTCGCCACGGTCGCCCAGTCCCCGGTGGTGCCGGCCGGCATGTCGGTGTTCGACTACGTGCTGCTGGGGCGTACCCCGTACATCCCGCCGCTGGGCCGGGAGTCGGCCGCCGACCTGGCCGCCGTGCACGAGGTGCTGGACGGGCTCGACCTCGGCGCGTTCGGGCACCGGGAGTTGGCCACCCTCTCCGGCGGGGAGCGGCAGCGGGTGTTCCTGGCCCGCGCCCTGGCGCAGGGCGCCACCCTGCTGTTGCTGGACGAGCCGACCAGCGCGCTGGACATCGGTCACCAGCAGGAGGTGCTGGAACTGGTCGACCGGCTCCGCCGCGAGCACGGCCTGACCGTGCTGGCCACCATGCACGACCTCTCGGTGGCCGGCGAGTACGCCGACCGGCTCGTCCTGCTCGCCGACGGCCGGGTGGCCGCGGCCGGCCCACCCCGGGACGTGCTCACCGAGACCCTGCTCGCCACCCACTACCGCGCCCACGTCCGTGTCATCCAGGGCGACCACGGCCCGCTCGTCGTCCCGGTCCGCCCCCCGTCGGATTGATCATGAAGTTGGGGCCGGCCGAAGCCGCCCCGACGTCGAGGACAACGACTTCATGATCGACGCGGGTGGGCTAGGGTGAGGACGGAGAAGAGCGCGCCCTGTGGGTCACGGAGGGCGGCGAGCCGGCCCCGCGCGGTGTCCCGGGGCGGGACCAGGACGGTGCCGCCCAGCTCGGCGGCGCGGGCGGCGGTGGCGTCGGTGTCCGCCACCGCGAACCACACCGACCAGTACGCGGGAAGGTCAGCCGGCAGCTCCTCCAGCGGCGGGGTCATCCCGCCGACGATCCGGGCACCGCACCGCCAGCCGGTGTAGGGGGCCGGCTCCGCCGGCTGCTCCTCCGCGTGCCAGCCGAAGACCAGCGCGTAGAAGTCCCGCGCCCCCTCCGGATCGGGGGTGACCAGCTCGTTCCAGCACATCGAACCGGGGGCGTTGAACAGCTCCGCGCCGCGCATCGCCATCGGCTGCCAGACGCTGAACACCGCGCCGGCCGGGTCGGAGAGGACCGCCATCCGGCCCTGGTCGAAGACGTCGAACGGGGCGACCACCACCTGGCCGCCGGCCGCCTCCACCCGGGTGGCCACCAGGTCGGCGTCGTCGGTCGCCACGTACGTCGACCAGATCGGCACCTGGTCCGGTGCGGCCGGCGGCCCCGCCGCGGCGACCGCCCGCCCGTCCTTGAGGAAGACCGTGTAGCCGCCCGCCGCCGGCTCCGGGGAGACCCGTCCGGTCCAGCCGAACAATCCCGGGTAGAACCGCTTCGCGTCCGCCAGCTCGGGCGTGGCCAGGTCGGTCCAGCAGGGGGTGCCGGGCTCGACGCCGCTCACGCTGACCCCTCTCGCCGGGGGCGGCCCCACTGGCACGCCCTGCCGGCATCGTGGCACCGCCGTGCCGGTCGCCGGGCCGGAATCGGACAAGACGTCAGGTGAAGCGCCGTCCCTCGTCCCGCCGGTACGCCCATCCGGCGACGCCCGCGAGCAGCACGATCCAGACGCCGAGCATGGCCAGCGAGACCGGCCGCGGCTGCCAGTCGGTTACCGCCGCCCACACCACCTCCACCGCGCCCCGGGTGGGCAGGTAGGGAGCGATCGCCTTGATGAAGCCGGGCGCGCTGTCCGGGCCGGAGAGCAGGCCGCCGCCGAAGGCGAGCGGGAAGAAGATGAGCTGGGCGACCACGACCGCCGCCTTGCTCGGCAGCGAATAGCCGATGGCCAGCCCGAGCAGGGTGAACGGCACCGAGATCACCGCCACCGCACCGGCGCCGAGCAGGAACTGCACCGGGGTCACTCGGGCGGCGGTGGCCACCGCCGCGATCACCACCACCGGGATCATGGACAGGTACGTGAGCGCCAGGCCGGCCAGGATCCGGCCGGCCAACCGGGGCACCGGGCCCGCGGGCAACGTCCTCGTGTACGGGTCCCAGGGCTTGTCCCGGTCCTCGGCGACGCCGATCCCGTACTGGAAGATGTTGGCGCTCATCACCGCGAAGGTGATCATGGCGGCGGTGGCGTAGGTGGCCCCGGCGGGGTCGTCCCCGGCGAAGGGCACCACGAAGAAGAGCATCGCGGCGGCGGGGAAGAAGGCGCTACCGAAGATCGCGACCGGGATCCGGACGGTTTCGAGAAGCTGGTAGCGGGCGTGGACCAGGGCGAGCGGCACGGGATCTCCTCCTCAGACGGTGGCGGGCGCGGGCCGGTCGCCGGCGGTGATGGCGAGGAACGCCTCCTCCAGCGAGGTGGGCCGGACCTCCAGCTCCCGGAACGCCACCCCGGCCGTGACCAGGTCGCGGACGAGCTGGTCGGCGTCCGTGGTGAGCAGGTGGGTCCGCCCGTCGATGTGCTCGGTGGCCACCACCCCGGGCAGCGGTGGTAGGTCGTCGGCGATCAGGCTGACCCGGCGTACGCCGACGATGCCCCGGATCGCCTCGACCGTGTCGTCCGCGAGCACCCGGCCCTGGCCGATCACCACCACCCGCTGCGCCAGCGCCTCCACCTCCTCCAGGTAGTGGCTGCTGAGCAGCACGGTGCCGCCGTCGGCGTGGAAGCTGCGGATCGCCTCCCAGAGCGCGTGCCGTGCCTCGACGTCCAGCCCGGTGGTCGGCTCGTCGAGGACGACCAGCCGGGGCCGGCCGACGAAGGCGAGCGCCACGGCGAGCCGGCGGCGCTGCCCGCCGGAGAGCCCGCCGGTCTGCCGTCTCACCTGGTCACCGAGGCCGAACCGGTCGAGCAGCTCGTCGCGGGGGACCGGGTCGGGGAAGTGCCGGGAGACGAAGTCGATCACCTCGCCGACCCGCAGCGTGCCGGGCAGACCGGTCTCCTGCGGGGTGACCCCGAGCTGCCGCCGGCTCGCCGCGTCGCGCGGGTCGCCGCCGAACAGCTCCACCCGGCCGGCGGTGGGCCGGCGCACCCCGACCAGCAGGTTGATCAGCGTGCTCTTGCCGGCGCCGTTCGGGCCGAGCAGGCCGACCAGCTCACCGGCGCGGACGGTCAGGTCGACCCGGTCCAGGGCCAGCACCTCGCCGTAACGACGGCTGACCTGGGCGGCGCGGGCCAGGATCATCGGAGGCTCCTCAAGCTGCGGTCCCGGGCGGATGTGCCTCCCCTGTGTACCGTGCCCGCGCCAGTCCCCGCCGCCCCTGGACGGGGCGACGGCGGATTCCACAGATCGCCTAGGGTGGTATTCCCGTCGGTCGCTTCGCGCCACGGCGACGACGGACGCGTGCCGACTGGACACTGGGGAGAGTCCATGACGAGTCCGAGCAAGAACCTGGACGTCCAACCGGAGGCGTTGACCGCCTTCGCCGCCACCTCCCGGGAGCGGGCCACCCGCTTCCGCGAGCTGCGCCAGAAGTTCCACGACGGGCACGTCCCCCGGCACGCCTTCGGGATCATGCCGGCGTCCTTCAGCCTCGCGGCCGCGTACGCGGAGCAGTTCGAGGCATGCCTGCAGGGGCTGGAGGACGGCGCGGAGGTGATGGCCGACATCGCCGAGGGGATGAGCGACACGGCCGACGCCTACACCGGGACCGACGTGGCGACCACCGACCTGTTCGCGCCGGGCGCCTGAGGGGGACAAATCATGAGCACCGAGGCGCTGCAGCGCAACAAGACCTACTTCGAGCAGATCGTGTCGGGCACACCCGACCCGTTCAAGCCGCTCTCCGAGGCCGTGCTCTGGCCGTTCGAGCAGCTGCTGGAACTGGTCGCCGGTGAGCCGGACGACCTGATGCAGGCCGCCCAGCTCGCCCTGACCACCGGCGAGGCGGTCCGGCAGATCGCCGGCGATCAGGTCGCCGACCGGGCCCGGCTGCGCGGCGCCTGGGACGGCGACGCGGCGGAGAAGTTCCACGCCTCGATGGAGTCCGTCGAGCAGGCGATCGAGGAGCTGGCCAAGGGGCTGGACGGCACGAAGGAGGTGCTGGTCGACGCGGCGAACGCGGCGGTCGACGCGTTCAACCTCCTGGTCGAGCTGATCCTGGAGTTCCTGCTCTGGTTCCTGACCGAGGTCATCATCGCCGCGGTGGCCGCGTTCCTCAGCGCCGGCGTGACGCTTGCCGCCACGGTCGTCCGGGTGCTGGCCCGGCTGGCCACCACGGTCGGCCGGATGTCCAAGATCGTGGCCCGGTTCGCCGAGATCCTCACCAAGCTGGTGACCAAGCTGGAGAAGGTCGCCGAGCTGCTCACGAAGTACCGCAAGCTGGTGATGGAGCTGCGCAAGGCCAAGAAGGCGTACAAGGCGTGGAACAAGTCCGGCTACACCACGGAGGCGCTCGCGTTCAAGATGAAACGCGCCGCCATCCTGTTCCCCGGCAAGTTCGCCATCAACCAGGCATCCCCGGTGAACATCCCCGGCATCGGCGGCACCCTGCTGGACACCGGCGTCGGCCTGCACGACATCTCCGACGGGCACAAGGACCGCAACTACCTGGTGGACGGCACCTACAAGGAGGACCTGGGCCCGTACACCAAGGGCGTGCAGAACGTCTTCGACTCGATCGTGAACTGAGAGGCAGCCATGACCTTCCCCGCCTTGGACCGGATCGAGGCGCTGGCCCGCAACCTCGACGGGTGGCAGCGCCAGCTCGGCGCGCGGATGGCCGAGCTGGAGCAGAGCAGCGCCGAGGGGGTGAGCGACTCCGGCCTGGTCACGGTCACCGCGGCCGCCGACGGCAAGATCCTCTCCACCGAGATCAACGCCCGGGCCATGCGCTTCGACTCGTACACCCTCGCCGAGGAGTTCACCGCCGCCGCGAACCGCGCCCAGGAGGCCGCCGCCGCCCGGGTCCGCGAGATCGTCGGCGAGGTGATGGGCAACGCTCCGGCCGCGGAGCGCCCGGCCGCCGACGACCACGGCTACGACCGATACTGAGCCGATGGAAGAGACCAGGTACCGCGACCGGATCGGCCAGCTCGCCGGGCCGGACGAGCGGGTGCTGGCGTCCGCGAAGGCCGAGGTCGCCAACGGCGCCTCGCCACCCCCGCCGCCCGAACCGGCGGCACCCGAGGTCGCCGGCCGGGTGACGATCGGTGCGGTGCTGCTCAACGTGCTCGCCCCGTTGGCCACCTGGGACCGCGGCGATCGGCTGGTGGATGTGATCGCCTGGGGCATCGCCGGCCGCGGCGCCCCCGGCTCGGCCGCCTCCCGGCTGCATCGGGCGGTCAACCCGCCCCGGCCGGACGGGCAGCTCCGGCATACCCTGCTCGCCGTCACCGACCGGCGGCTGCTGGTCTGCCTCACCGGGCCGGTGAAGCTGCTGGCCAACCAGGCGGACGAGGAGCGGTCCCTGGCCGAGACCCGGGTGGCCTGGTCGGCGTCGCGGGCCGACGTCGGGTCAGCCCGGGTGGGCTGGCACCGGCTCAACCCGAAGCGGCTCCGCATCGACTTCACCGACGGCTCCTGGCTGGCGTTCACCGTGCCGATCGCCGAGTCGGGCCGCCCGCTGCGCGCGATCGCCGCCGCCCTCTCGGGCTGAGCCCCCAAGGTCGCGCTCGAACCTGAATGGAGTGGCCTACCGGAGTCCGGGAGGCCACTACATCCCGGATACAGCGTGCTCCTGCGTGAGGCGGGAGATGGGCCGAGCCGCCGTCAGTCGGCCAGGGGAGCGGGCAGCGGGTCCCGGTGCAGCACCGCCAACCGGGACACCGCCCGGGTCAGCACCACGTAGAGGCGGTGCAGGCCGCGGGGCTCGGCCGCCACGATCGCGGCCGGCTCGACGACCACGACGTGGTCGTACTCCAGGCCCTTGACCAGGGTCGCCGGGACCACGGTGACCCGCGCCGCGGTCTCCACGTCGTCGGCGGTCGCGGTCGCCACGCCCGCGTCGGCGAGCGCCGCGTGGAGCCGGTCCACCGCGTCGTCGGCGGCGATCACGCCGACCGAGCCGTCGTGCGCGAGGGCCGCGCGCACCTCGGCCACCGTTGCCGCCGTCAGGTCCTCGACCGTACGCACGTCGAGCGCCCCGTCGCGGCGCAGCGACTCGGCCGGGGGTACGTCGACCGCGAGTGCCGGCAGCAGCCGGTTGGCGAACGCGACCACCGCCGCCGGCACCCGGAAGCCGACGCTGAGCGGCACCACGATGGCGTCCGGCTTGCCCAGGTGGGTCAGGGACTCCCGCCAGTCGGTGGCGGCCCACGGTGCCGTGCCCTGGGCCAGGTCGCCGAGGAGGGTGATCGAGCCGTGTTCGCTGCGGCGGGCGATGGCCCGGCACTGCATCGGGGACAGGTCCTGCGCTTCGTCGACCACCACGTGCCCGAAGCCGGCCGGCCGTTCGATCAGCCCGGCCGCCTCGTCGATCAGCACCGCGTCCGCGGCCGTCCACTTCGTCGCCTTCGGGGTGCGGTCCAGCTTCGTCCCGGCGGCCGGCGCCCCGCCCCGTCGCCCCGTGGTCGCGGCGCCCTGCGGCCCGCCGGCACCGGCGTCGCCGAGGTCGGCGTCTCCGGTGCCCGGCCGCCCGCCGGCAGCCGGGTGCCCGAGCAGCAGGGCCTGCTCCTCGGCGTCGAGCAGGCCGTCGGCCGCCGCGGCGAGGAAGTCGGCGTCGGACCAGAGCCGGTGCAGCAGCCCGTCCGGGGTGAGCGCCGGCCAGACCGCGTCGAGGAAGGCGGTGACCGGCTTGGCCCGGCCCATCCGGCGCAGCCAGGCGTCGCTGGGCGACTCCGCCCGGCGGGCCTCGGCCTGGCGTTGCAGCAGCCCCACCACCCGGGCCCGGATCCGCTCCCGGCCAGTCGCGTACGGCAGCCCCTCCCGGCGGGTCTCCTCGACCACCCGGTGCAGCGGGTCGAGGCCGATCCGCCAGCGGAACGAGCCGTCCGACACCATGATCGGCTCGGTGGGCGTACCGATGTGGGCGTCGACCGCGCGGCGGAGCACCGCGGCCATCCGGGCGTCGTGCTTGACGGTGGCGACGGCGGGGTCGTCGACCGCGCGGACCGGCACCAGGGCGACCAGATCCTCCACCGTGGCCTGCTCGACCTCGACCTCGCCGAGCGCGGGCAGCACCGCGGCGATGTACGACAGGAACGCCCGGTTGGGCCCGACGATCAGCACCCCGGACCGGCGCAGCCGCTCCCGGTGCAGGTAGAGCAGGTACGCGGCGCGGTGCAGCCCGACCGCCGTCTTGCCGGTGCCGGGGGCGCCCTGCACGCAGATCGAGTCGGCCAGGTCGGCCCGGACCAGTTCGTCCTGCTCGGGCTGGATGGTGGCGACGATGTCCCGCATCGGGCCGACGCGGGGACGCTCGATCTCGGCGGTGAGGATCCGGCTGGCCGTGCCCAACTCCTCGCCCCGGTCCAGGTGCTCGTCCTCGAAGCTGGTCAGCAGCCCGGAGCTGAACCCGAAGCGGCGCCGGACGGCGACCCCCTGCGGGTCGCGGGCACTGGCCCGGTAGAACGACCGGGAGACAGGGGCCCGCCAGTCCAGCACCAGCGGCTCGCCGAGGTCGTCGGTGACGTGCCGCCGCCCGACGTGGTACACCCCGACGACGTCGTCGTCCGGATCGGTGTCCCCGCTGTGCCGGCTGTCGGCGGTGCCGCCGAAGTCGAGCCGGCCGAAGAAGAGCGGCGTGGTCGGGTCGTCGGCCAGCTCCTTGACCCGCCGGGCCATGTGCCGGCCGAGCTGTTCGGCGGTGTACGCGTCCCCGGCGACCTTGTCACCGGTGGCGAAGAGGGCCTCGGCGCGCTCCCGCATCCGGCGCAGCGCCGCCCGGGAAGTCTCCAGGTGGGCGCGTTCGGCGGCGAGTTCGAGGTCCAGGGTCTGTTCGGGGGCGTGCAGGGTCATCCACGTACTCCTCGTCACGGGGAAAAACGCTGCCGCTCGCGTTTCCGACCACGGGTCGGCGCGGGGACGTCCTGTGCGGTGCTACTCACCTCGGCCGTCGGGCGGGACAGAGCAGCTTACTCCGGCCGGGGCGGCGGGCAACTGAATATCGTCGGGCCGGTCCCGGCGCGGGATCATGGGGGCATGACCGAGGAGCGTCCCGAACAGCGCCGGGTGACGATCAGCGACCCGCAGGTGATGCGGGCGCTGGCCCACCCGGCCCGCATGGCGATCATGGAACATCTCAGCACGGTGGAGGGCGGTGCGACCGCCACCGAGTGCGCCCGGATCGCCGGCCTCTCCCCGAGCGCGACCAGTTACCACCTGCGGGAGCTGGCGAGGTACGGGCTGATCGAGGAGGCTCCCAGCCGCGGTGACGCCCGGGAGCGGGTCTGGCAGGCGTTCAGCCCTTCGTACTACATCGAGTCGGGGCCGGACGCCGACTCGGAGGCCCGCGCCGCCGAGGCGGCCTTGGTGGAGGCCCACATGGCCCGGGACAGCCAGCGCGTGCGGGACTGGATCCAGCGCGCCCCCGACGAGCCGCGCGAGTGGTACGAGGCGGCCTGGTTCAGCGACAGCGTGCTGCTGCTGAACGCCGAGGAACTGGCCGGGCTCAACAACGCGATCCAGAAGTTGATCGAGCCGTACCGACGGCGGTTGCGGACCAATCCGCCCGAAGGGTCCCGAAGCGTCGCCGTGCAGTACCGGGCGTTGCCCCTCGATTGACGTCCGGGATTGCGTCGATCAGTTGTGAAGGATTATTTTCGAAGTATGTCCTTCACAACTGGCCCTTCGCGCTGGTCCGACGTCTGGCTGGTCACCGCCTCCCGCGGTGTCTCCACCTGCGGGGACTTCCTCGCCGCCACCGCCCTGACCCTGGCTCTCCAGTCCGCCGGCGCGGGTGGGCTCGCGGTGTCCGGGCTGATGCTCGCCGCCACCGCGCCACTGGTGGCGCTCGCTCCGCTGACCGGCCGGCTCGCGGACCGGGTGGACAGCCGGCTGCTGCTGGTGGTCGCCGGGTTCGGCCAGGCCGCCGTCTGCCTCGCACTCGCCTACGCCGGTCACCCGGCCCTGGTCATCGCGCTGGTGGCGTTGCTCGCGTCCGGCCTCGCCGTCACCCAGCCCGTGCTCGCCGCGTTGGTGCCGGCCATGGTCCGCGCCGAGGACCTGCCCCGGGCCGCCGCGCTGAACCAGACCGCCGGGACGCTCGGCGCGCTGGCCGGCCCGGCCCTGGCCGGAGTGCTGGTCGGCGGCTTCGGCACCCGGCTGCCGCTGCTCCTCGACGCCGCCAGCTACCTCGCGCTCGTCGCGGCCGCGCTGCTGGTCCGGACCCGCCGGGGTGGCCGTCGGCGGTCGGCCCCGGCGACCGCACCCGGCACCTCCGCCGCGCCCGCGGTCGCCTGGCGGCTTCGCGGGGACCCGATGCTGGTCGCGATGATCGTCACCATCGCCGGCGTGATCGCCGCCGTCGGGGCGATCAACGTGGTCGAGGTCTTCTTCATCCGCGAGACCCTGCACAGCTCCAGCACCGTGTACGGCCTGGTCACCGGCGCGTGGACGCTGGGCATCCTGATCGGGGCATGGATCTTCGCCCGGCTGGCCCGGCGGTTGATCGACGACCGGCGGCTGCTCGTCGGCTACCTCGTCCTGCTCGCCGGATGCTGCCTGATGATCCTGCTCTCCGCCGCGGTGCCCTCCGCACTGCTGCTGGTGCCGGTCTGGCTGCTCGGTGGCGTGGGCAACGGCGGCGCGAACGTCTTCGACAACGTGTTGCTGGCCCGGCGGGTGCCCGAGGCGAGCCGCGGCCGGGCGTACGCCGCGCTCGGCGGGTCCGTCCAGGGTGCCTCCATGGTCGGCTTCCTGCTCGGCGGTCTCCTGCTCGAGGCGGCCACCCCGCGGCTCCTGGTCGCCGGCTGCGGCGTCGCCGGGTTGCTGGTGATCGCGCTGGTCGTACCCTCGGTCACCCGGGCCATCCGGGCCGAGCGGGCATTGGTCGGCGTACCTCCGGCTCGGCCCGCCGAATCACCGGCGCTCCGGCCCGGCGGCGTGGCCGAGGCCGGACCGGTCGACCCGGAGGCGGCCGGGCCGCGGCAGGTGGCCGACGGTGCGGAGTTGGCCACTCAACTGCCCTCCCGGTGAGCCGACGATCCGGCGCGGCGATAACGTCGGGGCATGGCTGACCGCGTCGCCCGCCCCCGGGTGGGACACATCCAGTTCCTCAACTGCCTGCCGATCTACTGGGGGCTGATGCGGTCCGGCGCGCTGATCGACGTGGACCTGCACAAGGACTCGCCGGACCGGCTGAACGCCGCGCTGGTCGCCGGTGACCTCGACATCGGGCCGATCTCGCAGGTGGAATACCTGCGGCACGCCGACGAGCTGCTGCTCCTGCCGGACCTGGCGGTCGGCAGCGACGGCCCGGTGCTCTCGGTCAACGTGGTCTCCACGAAGCCGCTCGCCGAGCTGGACGGGGCCCGGGTGGCGCTCGGCTCGACCTCGCGTACCGGGGTGCTCCTGGCCCAGTTGCTGCTCAGTGAGCGGTACGGCGTGCGCCCGGACTACTTCCGCTGCCCGCCGGAGCTGACCCAGATGCTGCTGGAGGCCGACGCCGGCGTGGTGATCGGGGACGTGGCGCTGCGGGCGCTCTACGAGGCGCCGCGCAAGGGCCTCGAGGTCACCGACCTCGGGCAGGCCTGGCGGGAGTGGACCGGCCTGCCGATGGTCTTCGCCGTCTGGGCGGTCCGCCGGGACTTCGCCGCCGCCCACCCGGGCCTGGTCAAGGAGGTGCACCAGGCGTTCCTGCGCTCGCGTGACCTCTGCCTGGCCGAGCTGGACCAGGTGGCCGAGGCGGCGGCCCGCTGGGAGCCGTTCGACGCGGCGACCCTGGCCACCTACTTCCGTACGCTCGACTTCTCGCTGGGCGAGCGGCAGGTGTCCGGGCTGCGCGAGTTCGCCCGTCGGGCGGCCGCGATGGGCGAGGCCCCCGCCCTCCCGGCGGGCGGGCCGGAGTTCTTCCTCGGCTGACGCCGGAACGGCGATGCGGCGGCATCCCGAGAGCCGGGCTGCCGCCGCATCGGCGAGCTGGGGAACGGGCGGTTACGTGGCGGGGCGCAGCAGCGCTTCCGTGATCTTCTGGCAGTTCTTCATGCCGTAGTCGTAGCCCATGCCGATCGGGTAGCGGACCATCACGCCCATCGTCCAGGTGTCGCCGATGGCCAGGCAGTTGATGTGCATCTCCTGCTCCCTGGTCCGGTCGATCCAGCCGTTCTTGATGGCGATGGTCTTCTGCACGTTGGCCGGGAACGCCTTGCGGATGCCGAAGTCGCCGGCGCCCCGGACCAGCCGCATCTCGTTGAGCAGCCACTTGGTCCACTTCGGCCCGGCCGCCCGGCCGTCGTCGATGCAGCGACCGAGCCGGGCGGTGTCCCGTGGGGACAGGTTGGTGCGGCTCCAGCCGCCGTCGCTGGCGACCTTGCTGTCGGTCAGCTCGCACATCGAGATCAGGCGCTTGATCGAGGCGGACCGGCCGACGCTGTTGTAGAACTGCTCGGCGCGCGTGTTGTCGCTGTCCCGGATGATCTTCGTGGCGTCGGCCAGTTTCGCGGCGCTAGGAGTCTGCCCGTTCTCGTCCGCCCGTCGCAGGTAGTCCGCGACGATCCATGACTTGATCATCGAGGCGGTGGTGCTCGTCTCGGCCATGTTCTCCGAGCCGATGATCTTGCCGGTCCGCTTGTCCAGGACGCTCCACGCGTACCAGCCCTTGATGCCGAGGCTGTCGAGGTCCTGCGCGACGAACGGCAGCGGCTCCAGCGAAGGCGAGGGCGACGGGGCGGGACGGCTGTTGCGGTCGGTGGGCGTACCGGTGGACCGGGCGTTCCCCGTCGCGGCCGACTGCGAGGCGGCGGCGGGGCGCAGCGGTGAGCCGGGCATCAGCCGGAGCGAGACGAGGGTCAGGCCGACCAGGATGACGGCGACGGCGGCGAAGACCAGCGGGCGGTGGTGGCTGCCGGGTCGGCGCCGGGCGCCGGCCATCAGAGCTTCCCCGGCTGCTGCGGCACCTTGAGGGCGGCGCCGGGCTGCGGCGTCACCAGCTGGGTGGCCACGCTGGCGCAGACCTTCGCGCCGTAGGACAGGCTGGTGCTGGCGGGGTAGCGCATCATCACCGCGAGGCTCCACTTGTCGGTGACGGCCAGGCAGTTGACGTGCCAGTTGCCGTCGTAGCTGAGCTGGGTCCAGCCGTTCTTGATGCTCACCGGACCCTGCGCCTTGATCTCGGCCGGCAGGCCGTCCACGATGCCCCACTTGCCGCCGCCGGAGCGCGCCTGCTGTGCGGTGACGCTGCCGCGGACCTGGGCCATCTCGTTGAGGACCCATTTGGTCCACTTCGGCCCGGCGGCCTTGCCGTCGGCGATGCAGTCGCCGAGCCGGACGGCGTCCTCCGGGGACATCCGGGTGAAGCTCCACCAGCCCTCGTACCCGGGCACGTTGCCGCGCTTGGTGTCGGTGAGCCCGCAGATCTTGATGGCGCGCTGGATCACCGGGTCCGGCTTGCCGCCCGGCTGCGGCTTGTACGACCCGCCGGCCGCCGCGTAGACCTTGTTGGCGCCGTCGTCGTTGCTGTCCCGGATGGCGACGCTCGCCGCCTTCTTCAACGCGGCGGTCGGCTGCTTGTCGCCGAGCTGACGCAGGTAGTCCGAGACGATCCAGGCCTTCAGCATCGACTCGGTGGAGTTGGGTTCGGCCATGTTCTTCGCGCCGCTGATCTCGCCGGTGGCGCGGTCCATCAGCGCCCAGGAGAAGAACTCGCCCTTGAAGTCCACCGAGACCGGTCCGGCGGCCAGCGTCGGCGGGGCCGGCGTGGTGGGCTCGGGGGCGGGGACCTTCTCGCCGCCGCCGATGCCGCCGATGCTGGCGAGGGCGTCGCCGCCACTGAGGCGGGCGTACGCGGCGGGCACCAGCATGACGCCACCGAGGAGGACCGCCACGATGGCGAGCACCATGGTCACGCGATGTCGCATGAGTGGGTGAACTCCAGATGTCTGGCCGGGGGGACCGGCTTTTCCGAATGGGTTCGGCCTGATCGCCGGGGCCGGGGGGAGTGGCCTGGAGCCGGTGGCGATCGTCAGCAGCCGATCGGTGTGCCGGGGGAAGTCTACTTCCGGACAGGCCGGAAGCCAGAACTCGCCGGCGGCCGACTCGCCGCGAAGGCGGGGTAATCCGCCGTTGTGCCGCGCTTGCGAGGATTCCTCTTCCCGACGTGTTCGACATCACAGTGTGACGAGGGATCGGCGCCGCTGACCGTAAGCGGTCATCGGGTGACGGAAGGTATGTCCGGAAACCTGTTACACCCTCTGGTGTCATCGGTCGCGAGCTGTAACACTGGCCTCATGTATGGCAACGACTTCGCCCCGCCCGAGGACGGTCCGGGCGGCGGCCTGCTCGGCGAGGTGGAGGCGGCGGAGGCGGCGCTGCGGGAGGCCGCGGCGCGGGCCCGGCGCGGCGGCCCGGCGCCCGACGAGGACCTCGAGGCGTACTTCGCGGACGTGATCGACGCCGATCAGAAGATCGAGCCGCGGGACTGGATGCCGGAGGCGTACCGGAAGACGCTGATCCGGCAGATCGCCCAGCACGCGCACTCCGAGATCATCGGCATGCAGCCGGAGGGCAACTGGATCAGCCGCGCCCCCTCCCTCAAGCGCAAGGCCATCCTGCTGGCCAAGGTGCAGGACGAGGCGGGCCACGGCCTCTACCTCTACGCGGCGGCCGAGACGCTGGGCGTGAGCCGGGACGAGCTGGTGGAGCTACTGATCGAAGGCCGGCAGAAGTACAGCTCGATCTTCAACTACCCCACTCTCACCTGGGCCGACGTGGGCGCGATCGGCTGGCTGGTCGACGGCGCGGCGATCGTCAACCAGGTGCCGCTGTGCCGCTGCTCCTACGGTCCGTACGCCCGGGCGATGATCCGGGTCTGCAAGGAGGAGTCGTTCCACCAGCGCCAGGGGTACGAGATCCTGCACACCCTCGCCCACGGCACCCCAGAGCAGCACGCGATGGCCCAGGACGCGGTGGACCGCTGGTGGTACCCGTCGCTGGCGATGTTCGGCCCGCCGGACGGAGACTCGACGCACAGCGCGCAGTCGATGGCCTGGAAGATCAAGCGCTTCTCCAACGACGAGTTGCGCCAGCGCTTCGTCGACATGTGCGTGCAGCAGGCGGAGATCCTCGGGCTCACCCTCCCCGACCCGGACCTGCGATGGAACGAGGAGCGGCAGGCGTACGACTACACCCAGCCGGACTACGACGAGCTGATGCGGGTGATCAAGGGCGACGGGCCGTGCAACCGGCAGCGGATGGCGCATCGGCGCCGCGCCCACGCCGAGGGCGCCTGGGTACGCGAGGCCGCCGCGGCGTACGCCGCCAAGCGGGCGGAACAGCAGAAGGAGAAGGTGGCGGCATGACCGAGCAGTCCCCGCTCTGGGAGGTGTTCGTGCGGGCCCGGCGCGGTCTGTCGCACACCCACGTGGGCAGCCTGCACGCCCCCGACGCGGAGCTGGCCCTGCGCAACGCGCGGGACCTCTACACCCGCCGTCAGGAGGGCGTCTCCATCTGGGTGGTGCCGGCGAGCGCCATCACCGCGTCCAGCCCGGACGAGAAGGACGCCTTCTTCGACCCGGCGGCCGACAAGGTCTACCGCCACCCGACCTTCTACCAGGTGCCGGACGGGGTGGCCCACCTGTGAGCGACCGGAGCACCTTGTTCGACTTCACCCTCGGCCTCGGCGACGACGCGCTGATCGCGGCGCAGCGGCTCGGCGAGTGGACCTCCCGCGCGCCGGAGATGGAGGAGGACATCGCGCTGGCGAACATCGCCCTCGACCAGCTCGGTGCGGCCCGCCTCCTGCTCACGTACGCGGGCGAGCTGGAGGGCGCCGGGCGGGACGAGGACGCCCTGGCCTACCTCCGCGGCGACCGGGAGTTCCGCAACCGCCTCCTGGTCGAGCTGCCCAACGGCGACTTCGCGGTCACCATGGCGAAGCTGTTCTTCCTGGCCGCGTACCAGCTCCCGCTCTACACCGCGCTAGCCGGGTGCGGCGACGAGCGGCTGGCCGCGATCGGGGCGAAGGCCCGCAAGGAGTCCGCGTACCACCTGGACCACGCCTCACTCTGGGTGAAGCGGCTCGGCGACGGCACCGAGGAGTCGCACCGCCGGATGCAGGCCGCGGTCGACCAGGTGTGGCCGTACGTCCACGAGCTCTTCACGGCGGACCCTGCGGCGCCGGTCGACCCGGCCACCCTGCGGGCCGACTTCGACGCCCACGTCTCCGCCGTGCTGACCGAGGCGACGCTGACCCGACCGGCCGACGGCTGGACCCCGGGCGGCGGCCGGGCCGGCGTCCACACCGAGCACCTCTCGTACCTGCTGGCCGAGATGCAGGTGTTGCACCGCGCCCACCCGGGAGCGCGCTGGTGACCACGCCGAGGGAGGCCGTGGCGGCGGTGGTGGACCCGGAGATCCGGGTCGTCACCATCGACGAGCTGGGCATCCTGCGGTCGGTCGACGAGGATCCGGCGACCGGCCGGCTCGTCGTCACCATCACCCCCACCTACACCGGCTGCCCGGCAATGGACGTGATCCGGACGGACATCCGCCGGGCGCTGGCCGCCGCCGGCCACCCCGACGCCGAGATCCGCACCGTGTACACCCCGGCCTGGAGCACCGACTGGATCTCGGCGAGCGGCCGGGCGAAGCTGGCCGCCGCCGGCATCGCCCCGCCCGCGCCGGTCCGCACCGGCAGCGTCGTGCCGCTGACCCTCGCCGTCCGTTGCCCGCGCTGCGGCTCCCCGGAGACCGAACAGGTCAGCCGCTTCGGCTCCACCGCGTGCAAGGCGCTCTGGCGCTGCCGCTCCTGCTCCGAACCCTTCGACCACCTGAAGGCGCTGTGACTGTCACGATCACCCGACCGGTCCGTCGCCGGCCGGTCTTCCACCCGCTGCCCGTCGCCGCCGTCGACCGGCTCACCGCCGACGCCGTGGCGGTCACCTTCGCGGTGCCCGAGGAGTTGCGGGAGACCTTCGCGTTCTCCGCCGGCCAGCACCTCACCGTCCGGCGCACCGGGGACGACGGGGAGGAGGTGCGGCGGTCGTACTCGATCTGCTCGACGCCGGAGGAGTTGGCGCGGCACGGCCGGCTGCGGATCGGGGTGCGGGAGATCCCCGGCGGCGCGTTCTCCGCGTACGCCTGCGGCGCCCTGCGCGGCGGCGACACCGTCGAGGTGCTGCCCCCGCTCGGGCACTTCACCACGGCGTTCGCGCCGGACCGGGTCCGCCGCTACGGCGCGGTGATCGCCGGTTCCGGCATCACCCCGGTGCTCTCGCTGGTCGCGACCGCGCTGGCCGTCGAGCCGGCCAGCACCTTCACCCTGGTGTACGGCAACCGCACGGCGAACTCGGTGATGTTCGCCGAGGAACTGGCCGACCTGAAGGACCGCTGGCCGACCCGGCTGCACCTGGTGCACGTGCTCTCCCGGGAGATGGGCGAGTCCCCGCTGCTGTCCGGGCGGATCGACGCCGATCGGCTGACCCGGCTGCTCGACACCATCGTGCCCGGCGACGCCATCGACGAGTGGTTCCTCTGCGGCCCGTACGGGATGGTGGTGGACGCCAAGGCGGTGCTGGCCGGCCGCGGCGTGCCGGAGTCGGCGGTGCACACCGAACTGTTCCACGTCGACGCCCCGCCGGAGCCGGTCCGCCGTCCGGCCGACGAGCCCGGCAGCGGCGCCGAGGTGACGATCGTGCTGGACGGGCGCTCGTCGAGCTTCACCATGGGGCCGGACGAGCGGGTGTTGGACGCCGCGCTGAAGGTCCGCGGCGAGCTGCCGTACGCCTGCAAGGGCGGGGTCTGCTCGACCTGCAAGGCCAAGGTGGTCGAGGGCGAGGTGACCATGGCCCGCAACTACGCGCTGGAGCCCGACGAGGTGGCGGCCGGGTACGTCCTCACCTGCCAGTCCAGCCCGGTGACCGACAAACTCACCGTCGACTACGACGCGTGACCTGTAGAACGTTCCGTTCCACGCTTTGGGATGGAGCAGATCGGGGTCCGGGAGGATCCGCTGCGAGCCGGCTCGTCCGTGATCGGGGCCGGCTCGCAGCGGGCAACGGGCGGCGAAGGGACTGTCAGCGGTTCTTGCCGAGGCACAGCAGGAGCTTCCGCGAGTCCTGCTGCTCGGTGTAGCTCGCGACCGTGCCCGGGAACTGCTCACACTTCGCGTCGTCGGTGGTGTCGTCGACCTTGCCGAGGATGACGTAGGCAGCGGTCGGGTCGCCGCAGTCGACGACGCTGATATCCGGGTTCGTGCTCGTGCCCTCGGCGCGAACGCATGCGCCGACCTCGGCGTAGGACGGGTCACTGGAGATGGCCCAACCGATCGCGAAGGCGATCACCACGGGTACGACGAGACCGAACGCCGCAGCCCGCTTGAACACCGGCTTGCCGGGCACCGCGGGTACGCCCGGCGCGCCGGGTACCGGCTCGTCGAGGCGGCCGAGCCGGATCCGGGTGACGAGATTCCCGATCAGGACGAGCGGGGTGATGATCATGGAGAGGAAGCCCCACCAGCCCTGCCAGAGCGACTTCGCGCTCATGTCGCGGCAGACGGCGATGCCGCACGACTTGCAGAACGGGCCGTGCTGGGTGAGGACCCGCATGAAGACGAGGAAGCCCTGGTGCCCGTGCATGTTCGCCTTGATCGCGGGGAAGGATCCGCAGCAGCGGCAGGTGAGGGCGGTGCCGGGCCAGGCCGCCGACTGCGGGGCCTGCGGAACCTGTGGTGGGTTCGGGAACGGTGCGGTCACGACTCTTCCTTTGCAGAAGCCTGAGGACACCGCACGATAGGTGAAGATGACCTTCGTCGTTGTCCCGTGAGCACGTCACATCCGCGAACACCCCGACGAGGCGCGGCGTCCAACCGGCGTACTCTCGGGGCGTGACGGTGAGCCGGGAGATCGACGACATCCTGCAGCGCGGCGCGGACGGCGGGCGGATCACGCCCGAGGAGGCCCTGCTGCTCTACACCGAGGCGCCCTTCCACGGGCTGGGTGAGGCGGCGGACGCGGTGCGCCGGCGGCGCTACCCGGACAACATCGTCACGTACCTGATCGACCGCAACATCAACTACACGAACGTCTGCGTGACGGCGTGCAAGTTCTGCGCCTTCTACCGTGCGCCCAAGCACAAGGAGGGGTGGACCCACTCCACCGAGGAGATCCTGCGCCGCTGCGGCGAGGCGGTCGAGCTGGGCGCCACCCAGGTCATGCTCCAGGGCGGCCACCACCCGGACTACGGGGTGGAGTACTACGAGGAGCTCTTCTCCGCGGTCAAGCAGGCGTACCCGCAGCTCGCCATCCACTCGATCGGCCCGAGCGAGATCCTGCACATGGCCAAGGTGTCCCGCGTGAGCCTGGACGAGGCCATCGCCCGGATCAAGGCGGCCGGGCTGGACTCGATCGCGGGCGCCGGCGCCGAGATGCTGCCCGACCGGCCGCGCCAGGCCATCGCTCCGCTGAAGGAGTCGGGCGCGCGCTGGCTGGAGGTCATGGAGCTGGCGCACCGGCAGGGCCTCGAGTCCACCGCGACCATGATGATGGGCACCGGCGAGACCAACGCCGAGCGGATCGAGCACCTGCGGATGATCCGCGACGTGCAGGACCGTACGGGCGGCTTCCGGGCCTTCATCCCGTGGACCTACCAGCCGGAGAACAACCACCTCAAGGGCCGCACCCAGGCGACCACCATGGAATACCTGCGGCTGATCGCCGTGGCCCGGCTCTTCTTCGAGACGGTGCCGCACCTGCAGGCGTCCTGGCTGACCACCGGCAAGGATGTCGGGCAGCTCGCCCTGCACATGGGGGTGGACGACCTCGGCTCGATCATGCTGGAGGAGAACGTCATCTCCTCGGCCGGCGCCCGGCACCGGTCCAACCTCCACGAGCTGATCGGCATGATCCGCAGCGCCGACCGGATCCCCGCGCAACGGGACACCCTCTACCACCGGCTCGCGGTGCACCGGACGCCAGCTGATGACCCCAGCGACGACCGGGTGGTCTCGCACTTCTCCTCGATCGCCCTGCCGGGTGGCGGGGCCGGCAGGTCGCTGCCGCTCGTCGAGGTCAACTGAGTTCCGTCCCGTCCACCGGCCGCGCCCGCCCGGGCACGGTCGGTGACCGCCCTGAGCTGCCGAACGGTCGGCCGAACGGCCAATGGTTGGTTGTCGATGGGTCATTCCTGCCGGCCGTTCTCCGGAGGTCTGTCCGGGTCCGTCGGCGGCAAGACCCATCAATTCGGGCAATCCTTAAGTGACTCTTAGGCGTGCAGGTGGTGAAGCCTCGGCGCGTGGGGTGGCGAGGGTGATCGGGGACCGCTAGCGTGCCCGCTCGTCCCCGTTCCTTCATCGATCCCACGAGGGGATTGCTTCCATGATCTTCCGTAACCGGCCGCTGGTGCGGCTCGGCGCTGCCACGCTGCTCGCCTCCGGGGCGATCACCGCCTTCGGCGCGCCCGCCCACGCTGCCGGCACCGAGACCGACCTGGAGCTCAAGGTCGCGGGAACGCGCGTCGCGGCCAACGCCCAGGGCAAGGTCGCCTTCGTCAAGGTCGCCAACCTGGGCCAGAACGCCCCGAGCGAGCTCGCCGTCCGGGTCGACGTCTCCAAGGTGGACTTCAGCAAGGTCGTCGCCGTGCCGTTCGTCGAGGACGGCTGCGAGGTTGAGGGCACCGAGGAGAAGCCGACGGCGTTCACCTGCCACGCGACCGAGGCCGGCCTGCCCGGCCCGGGCGAGACGACCGATCTGCCGCTCCTCGTCTTCAAGTTCGATGTCGAGGGCACCTACCAGGCCCCGCTGTCCTTCAAGCTGATCTCGAAGGACGACACCAACGCGGAGAACAACACCGCGTCCGCCACGCTCGACCTCTCCGACGAGAGTGGGCCCGACCTCGCGGTCATCGCCGACGACGTGAAGCAGGCCGCGACGATCGTCGACGGCAACCCCGTCTACAAGGGTGACCTGCACGCGGGCGGCCAGTCCGCGCTGACGTACTTCATCGCCAACCAGGGTGATTTGGCGACCGCCGGTCTCAAGATCACGGTGAAGCTGCCCACGGGCGTGACCCCGGCCGAGACCGAGCAGGACTGCGAGTACTCCGCCGACAAGTCCACCTTCACCTGCACCTACGCGGACTTCGGCCTGATCCCTCAGGACCAGGACACCGACGAGAACGACAAGCTGTACTCGGCGTACGGCTTCTTCCACCTGTTCAACGTCGGATCCGACGTGAAGCCGGGCGCCCTGACCGGCGGCCTGGTGTCGGTCGAGCCGATCGGCGCGCAGCCGGCGCTCACCCGCGCGAAGCCGGTCGCTCAGTTGCCGGAGAACATCGAGGGCATGCAGGCCAGCGATGTGGACGCCACGGACAACAGCGACGGCTACGCTGTCATCGTCGCGGCCAAGAGCGGCACCGGCGGTGGCGCGGGCGGCGGCGGCGAGGACGGCGGCGACGAGGGTGGCCTGCCGGTGACCGGTGCCAAGGCCGGCCTGATCGGCGGCATCGGCGCGGCCGTGCTGCTCGCGGGCGGCGTGATGTTCCTGGTCGCCCGTCGGCGCCGGGTGGTCCTGGTCACCCCGGGCGACGAGAAGCCGACCGCCTGACGGTCGTCCTCCATCGGCCCGCGAGGGCCGTTCACATAACGCACGGCAGTGGGGGCGGGATGGGTCACCATCCCGCCCCCACTGTTGTCACTCCCGTGCGGACGGACGTCCGCCGGCTGGCCGGAGTGCCGGCGAGGGGTGACGTGGCCGACATCCCCGCGGTGGCACCCGTCGGCCGCCGCCCAACGTCCGGCTGGCAGAGTGGGGGGGGTGAGCCGTACCCCCCAGGGCCAGCGGGCCAGCCTGGACAAGCAGCCGCACGAGGTCGCCGCGATGTTCGACGGCGTGGCGGCTCGCTACGACGTGACGAACACGGTGATGACCGCCGGTCGGGACCGGGCCTGGCGCCGGGCCACCCGGGAGGCGCTCGGCCTGCGCCCGGGGGAGCGGGTGCTGGACGTAGGCGCGGGGACGGGTGTCTCCACCGAGGAGCTGAGCCGCTCCGGCGCGTACGCGGTCGGCGCGGACCTCTCCCTCGGCATGCTCCAGGCCGGTCGCCGGGCCCGGCCGCACGTGCCGCTGCTGGCCGGCGACGCGCTGCGGCTGCCCTTCCCGGATGCCACCTTCGACGCGGTGACCATCTCCTTCGCGCTGCGTAACGTGGTCGACACTCAGGCGGCGCTGCGCGAGTTCGCCCGGGTGACCCGGCCGGGCGGCCGGCTGGTGATCTGTGAGCTGAGCCACCCGACCAACGCCGTCTTCCGCACCGCGTACCTGTCGTACCTGATGCGGTGGCTGCCGGCCGCCGCGCGGGTGGTGTCGAGCAACCCCGACGCGTACGTCTACCTGATCGAGTCCATCCGGGCGTGGCCAGACCAGGCCGCGCTGGCGGCGCTGGTCCAGGAGGCCGGCTGGGGCAAGGTGGCCTGGCGGAACCTGACCGGCGGGCTGGCGGCGCTGCACCGGGCGGTTCGGGACTGATCTCCGGGTCGGCCGCGGCACCCTCTGCGGCAAACCACCCTATTCCGTGAATATCCGTTTTTGTTCCACTTAGTCCCGTAGGCTCGGCGCATGACCGGACCCGAGCAGATGGCCACGGACGACGACGCCGCGGAGCTCATCGCGCAGCTCAAGGAGCTGGCCGGGGCGGATCCCGCCGACGTTCGTCAGGTGGTCGCCGAGGTGCTGGCCGCGCTCGACCGGGCGGCCGGCGGCGCGCTGCGCGAGCACCTCCCCGAGGCGATCCGCCTCGATGCCGGTCTGGGGCCGGCCGCTTCCGCCCGTCCGTGACGGAGAACACTCCGCCCGTCCGGGACGGAGAAATGGACCTCTACCGGCCTGTTTCCGCGAAGTTAGGTACCCCTCACGGCCTACCGGTGTAACCCCGGTCATAGACTCCAACCCGATCGGCTTGTGAAGCATTTCACGAGCATGCGGGAGGAGGCGCAGGGATGACCGCGGTGGAGAACGACGCCGACGTCATCGTCGTGGGCGCCGGTCCCGGTGGATCGGCGACGGCGTACCACCTGGCGCGGCACGGCGTACGCGTGCTGCTGCTGGAGAAGACCGAGTTTCCCCGGGAGAAGGTCTGCGGCGACGGGCTCACCCCCCGGGCCGTACGGCAACTGATCCGGATGGGCGTGGACACCTCGCCCGAGGCCGGCTGGCTGCACAACAAGGGCCTACGGGTGATCGGCGGCGGGGTACGCCTGGAACTGGACTGGCCGGACCTGGCCAGCTTCCCCAACTACGGCCTGGTCCGGACCCGGCTCGACTTCGACGACCTGCTCGCCCAGCGGGCCGTCGCCGCCGGGGCGAAGCTGCGGACCAACGTGAACGTGATCGGTCCGGTGCTCGACGCCGACGACCGGGTGGTCGGCGTGCAGGCCGAGGTGGGCCCGGACAAGGAGCCGGCCACCTTCCACGCCCCGCTGGTGGTCGCCGCGGACGGCGTCTCCGGCCGCTTCCCGCTCGCCCTGGGGCTGGCCAAGCGCGAGGACCGGCCGATCGGCGTGGCGGTCCGGCGCTACTACCGCTCGCCCGCCAAGCACGACGACGACTACCTCGAGTCGTGGCTGGAGCTGCGGGCCAAGGGCAGCGAGGCGCTGCTCCCCGGCTACGGCTGGATCTTCGGCCTCGGCGACGGCCGGGTCAACGTCGGCCTGGGCGTGCTCAACTCCTCCGCCGCCTTCGGCAAGACCAACTACCGCCGGCTGCTCACCGACTGGCTGGCCAACACCCCCGAGGACTGGGGGATGACCGACGAGGCGAACGCGGAGGGGCCGACCCTCGGCGCCGCGCTGCCGATGGGCTTCAACCGGGTGCCGCACTACACCCGCGGGGTGCTGCTGGTCGGCGACTCCGGCGGCATGGTCAACCCGTTCAACGGCGAGGGCATCGCGTACGCGATGGAGTCCGGCGAGCTGGCCGCCGAGGTGGCGGTCCAGGCGCTCGCCCGGCCGGCCGGCGCCGAGCGGGAGCGGGCGCTGCTGGCGTACCCGCAGGAGCTGAAGGCCCGCTTCGGCGGCTACTACCGGCTCGGCGGCATCTTCGTGAAGCTCATCGGCCGGCCCGAGGTCATGCGGCTGGCCACCAAGCACGGCATGCCGCACCCGATGCTGATGCGCTTCGTGCTCAAGCTGCTGGCCAACCTGACCGACCCGCGCGGCGGGGACGCGATGGACCGGATCATCAACGCGATGACCCGGGTGGCGCCGGCGGTCTGACAACGGCGCCCCGCGGCCGGCGACGGCCGTGGGAAGCCGACAAAGATCGACCCCGCCGGCCGAGGTCGTGAGGGACGTGAATAGTGTGATTTTTGCCAACCACCGAGGTCAGGGAAGGACGAGCAGGAGACAACGATGACGCTCTCTCCTTACGCACCCATCATCGGGCTGTTCGCCCTCGCCGCGGGGTTCGCGCTGTTCTCCGTGGCCGCCGCCCGATTCGCCGGCCCCCGGCGACTGAACAAGGCCAAGCTCGAGGCGTACGAGTGCGGCATCGAGCCGAGCCCGCAGCCGGTCGGCGGCGGCCGGTTCCCGATCAAGTTCTACCTGACGGCGATGCTCTTCATCGTCTTCGACATCGAGATCATCTTCCTCTACCCCTGGGCGGTCTCCTTCGACGCCCTGCCGATCTTCGGCTTCGTGGAGATGGTCCTGTTCATCGTCGCGGTCTTCGTCGCCTACGCCTACGTCTGGCGGCGCGGCGGCCTGGACTGGGACTGAGGGAGGTACGGCAGATGGGCATCGAGGAGAAGCTTCCCTCCGGCGTCCTGCTCACCACCGTGGAGAAGCTGGTCAACTGGTCGCGGAAGTCGTCCGTCTGGGGCGCCACCTTCGGCCTGGCCTGCTGTGCCATCGAGATGATGGCGGCCGGCGGCCCGCACTACGACATGGGCCGCTGGGGCATGGAGGTGTTCCGCGCCTCGCCCCGGCAGGCGGACCTGATGATCGTGGCCGGCCGGGTGAGCCAGAAGATGGCCCCGGTCCTGCGCCAGATCTACGACCAGATGGCCGAGCCCCGCTGGGTGCTCTCCATGGGCGTCTGCGCTAGCAGCGGCGGCATGTTCAACAACTACGCCATCGTGCAGGGCGTCGACCACATCGTCCCGGTCGACATGTACCTCCCCGGCTGCCCGCCCCGGCCCGAGATGCTCATCGACGCGATCCTCAAGCTGCGCGAGAAGATCATGTACGAGCCGCTGGGCCCGAACGGCCGCAAGATGCTGGAGGCCCGCAAGGAGCGCGGCGACGTGCCGGTCGTGCCGTACGGCTCGATGCCGTCGTCGTACCGCAACGACAAGGCCCGGCGCGCCGAGTGGACCAAGGCGGTCCGCGAGGGGCGCGAGGAGCAGTTGCGGATCGAGAACTGGATGAAGGCCCAGAACCACCTCCACTCGCACGGGGGCCCGAAGTGACCGCACCTGACGACAAGACCACCAACGGCGGCGTGCCGGTGCCGGTGCCGCCGGCCGGCGCCACCAGCGGCGCACCGGCCGAGCACCCACCGTCCAGCCCCGCCGGCCGCGGCATGTTCGGCATCCACGGCACCGGCGACGTCTCCGGCTTCGGCGGGCTGGTCCGGCAGCGCTCGGCGATCGAGGACAGCCCCCGGCCGTACGGCGGCTACTTCGACGAGGTCCGGGACGCGCTGGAGGAGGCGTACCCGGCGTTCGCCGACGCGATCGAGAAGGTCGTGGTCGACCGGGGCGAGCTGACCCTGCACGTGCGTCCGGAGCGGATCGCCGAGGTCTGCCAGGTGATGCGCGACGACCTGGCGCTCCGTTTCGAGCTCTGCTCCTCGGTGTCCGGGGTGGACTACCTGGGCGCGGACGAGCGGCGGCTGCACGTCGTCTACCAGCTCACCTCGATGACCTACCGGCGTCGGGTCCGGCTGGAGGCCGCGGTCTCCGCCGAGGACCCGCACCTGCCGAGCGTCACCAGCGTCTACCCGACTGCCGACTGGCAGGAGCGGGAGACGTACGACATGTTCGGCATCGTCTTCGACGGCCACCCCAACCTGACCCGGATCCTCATGCCGGACGACTGGGAGGGGCACCCGCAGCGCAAGGACTACCCCCTCGGCGGCGTGCCCGTCGAGTACAAGGGCGCGGAGATCCCGCCGCCGGACAAGCGGAGGTCGTACCAGTGACGACGTCGAACTACGCGACCGAGCGCGAGACCACCGAGGGCAAGGTCTTCACCGTCACCGGTGGGGACTGGGACACGGTCGTCTCCGGCACCGACCCGATCAACGACGAGCGGATCGTCGTCAACATGGGTCCGCAGCACCCGTCCACGCACGGCGTGCTCCGGCTGATCCTGGAGCTGGAGGGCGAGACGGTCCGCGAGGCCCGCTCGGTCATCGGCTACCTGCACACCGGCATCGAGAAGAACCTCGAATACCGCAACTGGGTCCAGGGCTCGACCTTCGTGACCCGGATGGACTACCTCTCCCCGCTGTTCAACGAGACGGCGTACGCGCTGGCGGTGGAGAAGCTGCTCGGCATCACCGACGACATCACCGAGCGGGCCAACACCATCCGGGTGCTGATGATGGAGCTCAACCGGATCTCCTCGCACCTGGTCTGGCTGGCCACCACCGGCATGGAGCTGGGCGCGATCTCGATCATGCTGTACGGCTTCCGCGAGCGGGAGTACATCCTCGACATCTTCGAGACCATCACCGGCCTGCGCATGAACCACGCGTACGTGCGTCCGGGCGGGGTGGCGCAGGACGTGCCGGACGACGCGATCGTCAAGATCCGCGAGTTCCTGAAGATGATGCCGAAGAAGCTCAAGGAGTACGAGGACCTCCTCTCCGGCCAGCCGATCTGGATCGAGCGCACCAAGCACGTCGCGGTGCTCGACGTGACCGGCTGCCTGGCGCTCGGCGTCACCGGTCCGGTGCTCCGCTCCGCCGGGCTCGCCTGGGACCTGCGCAAGACCATGCCGTACTGCGGCTACGAGACGTACGAGTTCGACGTCCCGACCCACCCGGACGGCGACGTCTGGGGCCGCTACCAGGTCCGGCTCGCGGAGATCCGGGAGTCGCTGAAGCTGGTCGAGCAGGCGGTGGACCGGCTGAGCAAGCGCGGCCCGGTGATGGTGGCCGACAAGAAGATCGCCTGGCCGGCGCAGCTCGCCATCGGCGTCGACGGCATGGGCAACTCGCTGGAGCACGTGGCCAAGATCATGGGCCAGTCGATGGAGTCGCTGATCCACCACTTCAAGCTCGTCACCGAGGGCTTCCGGGTGCCGCCGGGCCAGGTGTACGTCGGCATCGAGTCGCCCCGCGGCGAGCTGGGCGTGCACGCGGTGTCCGACGGTGGCACCCGGCCGTACCGGGTGCACTACCGGGAGCCGAGCTTCATCAACCTGCAGGCCCTCCCGGCGATGGCCGAGGGCGGCCTGATCGCCGACGTGATCGCCGGTGGCGCCTCGCTGGACCCCGTGATGGGTGGTTGTGACCGATGACTGTGTTTACCGAAGAGACCCGGGCCCGGGCGCGGGAGATCATCGCCCGGTACCCGGCGGACCGGTCCCGCTCGGCCCTGCTGCCGCTGCTGCACCTGGTGCAGTCGGAGGAGGGCTACGTCTCCCCGGCCGGCGTCGAGTTCTGTGCCGAGGTGCTCGGCCTGAACAAGGCCCAGGTCGGCGCGGTGGCCACCTTCTACACCATGTACAAGCGCAAGCCGACAGGCGACTACCTGGTCAGCGTCTGCACCAACACGATGTGCAACGTGCTGGGCGGCCAGGAGGTCTACGACTCCCTCGCCGAGCACCTGGGCGTCGGGCACGACGAGACCACCGAGGACGGCAAGATCACCCTGGAGCACGCCGAGTGCCTGGCGGCGTGCGACTACGGCCCGGTGATGACGGTCAACTACGACTTCTTCGACGGGGTGGACCCGCAGACCGCGCTCGGGGTGGTCGAGGAGCTGCGCGCCGGCGGCCGGCCGATGCCGACCCGGGGCGCCCGGCTCTGCAGCCTCAAGGAGATGTCGGTCCAGCTCGCCGGCTTCGCCGACGAGCGGGAGGGCGCGGTCGCCGACGGTGGGCCGGGCGAGCCGACCCTGCGCGGCCTGCGCCTGGCCGAGCAGCACGGCATCTCGGTGCCGGGCTTCGACCCGAACACCCCGATCCGCAGCAAGGCCGAGGCCGACAAGGCCGCCGAGCAGGCCAAGGCCGCCCAGGCCGCGGGCGCGGCGGCCAACCCGCCGGCCGCCGACCGCAAGCCGGCCGGCGACGGGGCCGGAGCGCAGCAGCGCACCCTCAAGGAAGCGGAGGCTCAGAAGTGACGACGCCTCGGCCGGAGACGCTGGCCAAGCTGACGCCGGTGCTGACCAAGCGCTGGCTGTCGCCGGACGCCTGGCGGATCGGCACCTACGAGAAGCTGGACGGCTACGCCGCCCTGCGCAAGGCGGTCAAGGCGCACCCGGACGACCTGATCCAGCTGATCAAGGACTCCGGGCTGCGCGGCCGCGGTGGCGCGGGCTTCCCCACCGGTCTCAAGTGGGGGTTCATCCCGCAGGGCGACGGCAAGCCGCACTACCTGGTGGTGAACGCCGACGAGGGCGAGCCGGGCACCTGCAAGGACCTGCCGCTGATGACCCACGACCCGCACTCGCTGGTCGAGGGCGTGATCATCGCCTCGTACGCGATCCGGGCCAACCGCGCCTACATCTACATCCGCGGTGAGGCGGTGCACGCCGCTCGCCGGCTGCGCAACGCCGTGCAGGAGGCGTACGCCAAGGGCTACCTGGGCCGGAACATCCTCGGCAGCGGCTTCGACCTGGAGCTGGTGGTGCACTCCGGCGCCGGGGCGTACATCTGCGGCGAGGAGACCGCGCTGCTGGACTCGCTGGAGGGCTTCCGGGGCCAGCCCCGGCTGCGCCCGCCGTTCCCGGCGACCCACGGCCTGTACGCCAGCCCGACCGTGGTGAACAACGTCGGCACCATCGCCAGCGTGCCGTACATCGTGCTCGGTGGCGCGGACTGGTGGCGGACCATGGGCACGGAGAAGTCGTCCGGTCCGATGATCTACTCGCTCTCCGGCCGGATCGCCAACCCGGGCCAGTTCGAGTGCTCGATGGGGATCACGCTGCGCGAGCTGATCGAGCTGGCCGGCGGGATGCAGCCGGGGCACAACCTGAAGTTCTGGACCCCGGGTGGCTCGTCGACGCCGCTGCTCACCGCCGAGCACCTGGACGTGCCGCTGGACTTCGAGGGGGTGGCGGCGGCCGGCTCGATCCTGGGCACCACGGCCACGCAGATCTTCTCCGACCAGGACTGCCCGGTGTACGCGACCTACCGGTGGCTGGAGTTCTACCACCACGAGTCGTGCGGCAAGTGCACCCCGTGCCGCGAGGGCAACTACTGGATGGTCCGGGTCTACCGGCGGATCCTCGCCGGCCAGGGCACCCACGAGGACCTGGACACCCTGCTCGACACCTGCGACAACATCCTCGGCCGCTCGTTCTGCGGTCTGGGTGACGGTGCGACCAGCTCGGTGACCTCGTCGCTGAAGTACTTCAAGCAGGACTACCTCGACTACATCGAGGGACGTACCGCACCGAAGCTGTCGGACAAGCAGCTGGTGGGAGCGCACTGATGACCGACGTAGCCAAGCAGACCGAGACCGTCACCCTCACCATCGACGGCGTCCAGGTCACCGCGCCCAAGGGGGCGCTGCTGATCCGGGTCGCCGAGCAGCTGGGCACCGAGATCCCCCGGTTCTGCGACCACCCGCTGCTGGCCCCGGCCGGCGCCTGCCGGCAGTGCCTGGTGGAGGTGGAGGGCCAGCGCAAGCCGGTCGCCTCCTGCACGCAGACCGTCGCCGACGGCATGGTGGTGCGGACCCAGCTCACCTCGCCGGTCGCCAAGAAGGCGCAGGAGGGGGTGATGGAGCTGCTGCTCCTCAACCACCCCCTGGACTGCCCGATGTGTGACAAGGGCGGCGAGTGCCCGCTGCAGAACCAGGCGATGTCCACCGGCCGGACGGACTCCCGGTTCCACGAGCACAAGCGGGAGTACGAGAAGCCGCTGGAGATCAGCACCCAGGTGCTGCTCGACCGCGAGCGGTGCGTGCTCTGCCAGCGCTGCACCCGGTTCTCCGAGGAGATCGCCGGTGACAAGTTCATCGACCTGATGAACCGGTCGTCGGCCGAGGAGATCAACATCTACCGGGACGACGCGTACGGCGAAGACGGCGACGCCGGTGACGTCCCGTTCAACTCGTACTTCTCCGGGAACACCGTGCAGATCTGCCCGGTGGGCGCGCTGACCGGCGCGCAGTACCGGTTCCGGGCCCGCCCGTTCGACCTGGTCTCCACCCCGAGCGTCTGCGAGCACTGCTCGGCCGGTTGCGCCCAGCGCACCGACTGGCGGCGGGGCAAGGTGCTGCGCCGGCTGGCCGGCGACGACCCGGCGGTGAACGAGGAGTGGAACTGCGACAAGGGCCGCTGGGGCTTCCAGTACGCCCGCGCGTTCGACCGGCTCACCACCCCGCTGGTCCGCGACGAGCGGACCGGCGAGCTGCGCGAGGCGTCCTGGAGCGAGGCGCTGACCCGGGCCGCCGAGGGCCTGCGGGCCGCCCGGGACGGCGGGCAGGGCACGGCGGTGCTGACCGGCGGCCGGCTGACCGTCGAGGACGCCTACGCGTACGCGAAGTTCGCCCGGGTCGCGCTGCACACCAACGACATCGACTTCCGGGCCCGCCCGGTCTCCCGCGAGGAGGCCGACTTCCTGGCCAGCAACGTCGCCGGGGTCACCGAGGTGACCTACGCGGACGTGGAGAACGCGCCCGCGGTGGTGCTGGTCGGCCTGGAGCCGGAGGAGGAGTGCCCGATCCTCTTCCTGCGGCTGCGCAAGGCGTACCTGAAGAAGAAGCTCACCGTGTACGCGATCGCGCCGTTCGCCACCCGCGGCCTGGAGAAGCTCGGGGCCAAGCTGGCCCGGGTGGTGCCGGGCGAGGAGGCCAGCGTGCTGGCCGAGCACGCCACGGTGGCCGAGGCGCTGAGCCAGCCGGGGGCGATCCTGATCGTCGGCGAGCGGCTGGGCGCGGTGCCCGGCGGGCTCTCCGCCGCGGCGGACGTCGCCCGGCGTACCGGGGCGAAGCTGGCCTGGGTGCCGCGGCGCGCGGGTGACCGCGGCGCGGTCGACGCGGGCTGCCTGCCCAACCTGCTCCCCGGCGGCCGCCTGGTCACCGAGCCGGCCGCCCGCGCCGAGCTGGGCGAGGCGTGGGACATCGCGGCCGGGGTGATCCCCAGCCAGGCCGGCCGGGACACCGACGGCATCCTCGTCGCGGCGGCCAACGGCCAGCTCGGCGCCCTCGTGGTGGCCGGGGTGGACCCGGCCGACGTGGCCGACCCGCGGCTGGCCGAGCAGGCGCTCGACGCGGTGCCGTTCCTGGTCAGCCTGGAGCTGCGGATGAGCGCCGTGGCCCGCCGGGCGGACGTGGTCTTCCCGGTCGCCCCGGTGGTGGAGAAGGCCGGCAGCTTCCTGGACTGGGAGGGCCGGCTGCGCACCTTCGAGAAGGTGCTGGACACCGCGGCGATGAGCGACGGGCGGGTGCTCGACGCGCTCGCCGCGCAGCTCGACGTCCGGCTCGGCACCGGCGACGTGACCGGCGTCCGTCGGGAGCTGGGCGCGCTGCCGCCGACCCGGGTGGACCGTCCGTCCGCGCCGTCGGTCGAGCCGGCCGCCGTGCCGCAGCCCGGCGCGGGCGAGGCCGTGCTGGCCACCTGGCACCAGCTGATCGACCTGGGCAGCCTCACCGACGGCGACGAGCACCTCGCGGGCACCGCCCGCCCGCCGGTGGTCCGGCTGGGCAAGGGCACCGCCGAGGCGATCGGCGTCGGCGACGGTGACCCGGTGACCGTGGGCACCGACCGCGGCGCGGTCACCCTGCCGGCGGCGATCACCGAGATGCCGGACGGCGTCGTCTGGCTGCCGACCAACTCACCCGGCTCGACCGTTCGGCGCAGCCTCGGCGCGACGTCCGGCGACGTCGTGCAGGTCTCCGCCGCGTCGGTCGACGTCCCGGCCGGACGGGTCGCCGCGGATGCGGCCGGTCGCCCGGGTCCGCTCCTCAACTCCGGGAGTGTCCAGTGAACCTCTACCTCGCGGCGCAGGACCCGACGCTGGCCGACTTCGGCAAGGACCCGTGGTGGCTGGTCCTTATCAAGATCGTCTTCGCGTTCGTCTTCGGCCTGCTGGCGACGCTGCTCGGCGTCTGGTTCGAGCGCCGGGTCGTCGGCTACATGCAGGTGCGGCCCGGCCCCAACCAGGTCGGCCCGTTCGGCCTGCTGCAGACCCTCGCCGACGGTCTGAAGATGGCCTTCAAGGAGGACATCCTCCCGCGGGCCGCCGACAAGGTCGTCTACTTCTTCGCCCCGACCATCTCGGTGATCTGCGCGGTCACCGCGCTGTCGGTGGTGCCCTTCGGCCCGAAGGTCAGCATCTTCGGCCACTGGACGCCGCTGCAGGTCACTGACGTGTCGGTGGCGGTGCTGGTGCTGCTGGCCTGCTCCTCGATGGGCATCTACGGCATCGTGCTCGGTGGCTGGGCCTCCGGCTCGACGTACCCGCTGCTGGGTGGTCTCCGGTCCAGCGCCCAGATGATCTCGTACGAGGTCGCCATGGGGCTGAGCATCGTGGCGGTGTTCATGACCGCCGGCACGATGTCCACCAGCGGCATCGTCGCCGCCCAGGCGCACGGCACCCAGCTGAACATCTTCGGCGTGGACGTCCCGGCCCCGGGCTGGTACGCGATCCTGCTGCTGCCGAGCTTCATCATCTTCTTCATCGCCACCGTCGGTGAGACCAACCGGGCGCCGTTCGACCTGCCCGAGGCGGAGTCGGAGCTGGTCGCGGGCTTCATGACCGAGTACAGCTCGCTGAAGTTCGCGCTCTTCATGCTCTCCGAGTACGTCTCGATGGTCACCATGTCCGCAGTGACCACCACGCTCTTCCTCGGCGGGTGGCGGGCCCCGGCCCCGATCACCACCTTCTGGGCCGGCGCCAACTCGGGTTGGTGGCCGATGCTCTGGTTCTTCGCCAAGGTGCTGATCCTGGTCTTCGTCTTCGTCTGGCTGCGGGGCACCCTGCCCCGGCTCCGCTACGACCAGTTCATGCGCTTCGGCTGGAAGGTCCTGCTGCCGATCAACCTGGTCTGGATCCTGGTCCTGTCCGGGCTCCGCTCGATCGAGGACTGGCAGACCCAGGACCGGCTCGTCGCCACCACCATCGGCGCGGGCGTCCTGCTGCTGGCCACGCTCTTCTGGCCGAGCCGCAAGAAGGAGCTGCGGCCGTCGCTCCAGGAGCAGGTCAACAGCCGCCCGCACGGCAGCTTCCCGCTGCCGCCGATGGATCTTCAGGTACCACCGAGCCCGCGCACCAGGCGCGTGGTCGCCGAGCGGGAGCCGGCCAACGTCGTCGGCTCGGACTCCAGGGAGGTGTGACGTGGGCGCGATCACCGGAACGTTCAAGGGCTTCGGGGTCACCTTCTCGCACATGTTCAGGAAGGTCGTCACCACCGACTACCCGTTCAAGCCGCCGGTCTCGGCGCCGCGCTACCACGGGCGGCACATCCTCAACCGGCACCCGGACGGCCTGGAGAAGTGCATCGGCTGCGAGCTGTGCGCGTGGGCCTGCCCGGCGGACGCGATCTACGTGGAGGGTGGCGACAACACCGAGGAACAGCGCTTCTCCCCGGGTGAGCGGTACGCCAGCGTCTACCAGATCAACTACGCCCGCTGCATCTTCTGCGGGCTCTGCATCGAGGCCTGCCCGACCCGTTCGCTGACCATGAGCAACGAGTACGAGCTGGCCCGGGACAGCCGGCAGGACCTGATCTTCACAAAGGAGCAGCTGCTCGCGCCGCTGCTGCCCGGCATGGAGCAGCCGCCGCACCCGATGCGGCTGGGTGACAGCGAGAAGGACTACTACGTCGGCGGGCTGACCAACCCGGGCACCTCCGCCGGCGCGGAGCACTCGCCGATGGGCCCCGGCCGGTACCAGGTGGACGAGCACCCGGGGGTGACCTTCCCCGGCGCCGAGCAGGCCGCGCAGCGGGCCGAGGCGGGCAAGGGAGCAGGAGCATGACCAGTCAGACAGTGCTCGCCGCGGCGGGCCAGGTGTCCGGGGGTGAGGAGGTCACCTTCTGGATCCTCGCCCCGCTGGCGCTGATCGGCGCGATCGGCATGGTCTGGGCGCGGAATGCGGTGCACTCCGCGCTCTGGCTGGTGCTGACCATGCTCTGCCTGGGCGTGTTCTACGTCCTGCAGGCCGGGCCGTTCATCGGCATGGTGCAGATCATCGTCTACACCGGCGCGATCATGATGCTCTTCCTGTTCGTCCTGATGCTGGTCGGCCGGGACGCCTCCGACTCGCTGATCGAGACGTTGCGCGGGCAGCGGGTCGCCGCGGTGGTGCTCGGTGTCGGCTTCGCCGGCCTGGTGGGCAGCGGCCTCTACCGGGCGCTGGAGGGCGTCCAGGCGGTGGGCCTGGACAAGCCGAACGCCGAGGGCAACGTCCAGGGCATCGCCCGGCTGCTCTTCACCAAGTACGTCTTCGCCTTCGAGCTGACCTCCGCGCTGCTGATCACGGCGGCCGTGGGCGCGATGGTGCTGGCGCACGTGGAGCGGCGCAAGGAGGACCGGATGGACCAGATCGCCACCATGAAGGCCCGGTTCCGCCCCGGCAACTACCCGGGGCCGAAGCCCGGACCGGGCGTCTTCGCCACCTCGTCCTCGGTGGCCACCCCGGCCCGCCTGCCCGACGGCCGGCTGACCGACCGGAGCATCCCGGAGATCCTGCCGGTCCGGGAGCTGACCGCTGAGGAGACCTCGTTGAAGGGGACGGAAAAGTGACCCCGGACTACTACCTGATCCTCGCCGCGGTGCTGTTCACCATCGGTGCCGTCGGCGTGCTGATCCGGCGTAACGCGATCGTGCTGTTCATGTGCGTGGAGCTGATGCTCAACGCCGCCAACCTGACGCTGGTCACCTTCAGCCGCATCAACGGCGACCTGAACGGCCAGATCATGGCGTTCTTCGTGATGGTGGTGGCGGCGGCCGAGGTCGTGGTCGGGCTAGCGATCATCATGTCGATCTTCCGGACGCGACGCTCGGCGAGCGTCGACGACGCCAACCTGCTGAAGTACTGAGGGGCCTGCGGTGGACGAGATTCTGACGTACGCGGCAGCCGAACCGACCGGAGCCGTCACCTTCGCTCCGGCGAGTGGGCTCCTCGGCAGCGTCTGGCTGCTGGTGGCGATCCCGCTGGTCAGCGCGGCGATCCTGCTGCTGCTCGGCCGACGTGCGGACCGCTGGGGCCACTGGCTGGGGGTGGGCGCGATCGGCGCCGCCTTCGTGCTCGGCCTGACCTACTTCCTCCAGCTCCGTGGTCTGGAGAACAAGCAGGTCCAGCTGAGCCTCTGGCAGTTCATCACGGTCGGCGACCTGAAGGTGGACTTCGGTCTGCTCTTCGACCCGCTGGCCGCGGTGTTCGTCCTGCTGATCACCGGGGTGGGCTTCCTGATCCACCTGTACGCGGTCGAGTACATGGCGCACGACGAGGGCCGGCGACGGTTCTTCGGGTACTTCAACCTCTTCGTCGCCGCCATGCTGCTGCTGGTGCTCGGCAACAACTACGTGATGCTCTACTTCGGCTGGGAGGGCGTCGGCCTGGCGTCGTACCTGCTGATCTCCTTCTGGTACGGCCGGCCGAGCGCGGCCACGGCCGGCAAGAAGGCGTTCCTGATGAACCGGGTCGGCGACGCCGGCCTGGCCATCGGCATCTTCGTGCTGTTCGCCCAGCTCGGCACCACCCAGTACGACGAGGTGTTCAGCGGCGTCGGTGCGCTGAGCCAGACCACGGTGCTGGTGCTCGGCCTGCTGCTCCTCCTCGGCGCCACCGGTAAGTCCGGCCAGTTCCCGCTGCAGGCGTGGCTGCCGGACGCGATGGAGGGCCCGACCCCGGTCTCCGCGCTCATCCACGCGGCCACCATGGTCACCGCGGGCGTCTACCTGATCGCCCGGTCCAACCCGATCTTCTCGGCGAACGCCACCCTGCAACTGGTGGTGGTCAGCGTCGGCGCGGTCACCCTGCTGATGGGCTGCCTCATCGGCGCGGCGAAGGACGACATCAAGCGGGTGCTGGCCTGGTCCACGGTGAGCCAGATCGGCTACATGTTCCTCGGCGTCGGCCTGGGCGGCGGGGCGTACGCGCTGGCCATCGTGCACCTGCTGGCGCACGGCTTCTTCAAGGCCAACATGTTCCTCGGCGCCGGCTCGGTCATGCACGGCATGAACGACCAGGTGGACATCCGCCGCTTCGGCAACCTGGCCAAGTACATGAAGGTCACCTGGCTGACCTTCATGATGGGCTGGCTCGCCATCATCGGCATCCCGCCGCTCTCCGGCTACTTCTCGAAGGAGCCGATCATCGCGACGGCGTTCGAGCGGGGGGACTGGACGTCCTGGCTGTTCGGCGGGGCGGCGCTGCTCGGCGCGGGGCTCACCGCCTTCTACATGACCCGGCTCTTCGTGCTCACCTTCCACGGCCCGGCCCGCTGGACCGAGGACATCGAGCACCCGCACGAGTCGCCGAAGCTGATGACCATCCCGCTGATCCTGCTGGCGATCGGCTCGGTCGGCGCCGGCTTCCTGCTCTCCACCTCCGTACCGGACTGGCTGACCGCCACCGCCGGCCTCGGCGGTGAACACCCTGAGCACGAGCCGGTCCTCGCCCATTGGCTGATCACCGCGCTCTCGCTGCTGGTGACCGTGCTCGGCGCCGGGCTGGCCTGGTTCCTGTTCCGCAACGGCACGGCCACGGTGCCGCAGCCGGCCGGCGTGCTGGTCACCGCCGCGCGCCGGAACCTCTACACGGACGCCTTCAACGAGGCGGTCTTCGAGAAGCCGGGCATCTTCCTCACCCGGGCGCTGGTCTTCCTCGACAACCGGGGCGTGGACGGGCTGGTCAACGGCCTGGCCGCCGCGGTGGGCGGAGGCTCGGGCCGGCTCCGGCGGCTGCAGACCGGTTTCGTGCGGTCGTACGCGACCTCGATCCTGACCGGTGCGCTGCTCGTCGTGGCGGCGTTCCTGGCGGTGCAGGCGGGGTGGCTGGCGTGATCGACCTCAACACGGCCGCCCCCGCCGGCGGGCCACGCAGTCACGACGGAGGTAAGGCCGAATAATGTCCAACTTCCCGTTCCTCTCGGTGCTGACGGTGGCGCCGCTGGTCGGCGCCCTGGTGGTGGCCCTGCTGCCGCGCCGCAGCCCGGACCTCGCCAAGCTCGTGGCGTTCGCCTGGTCGCTGCTGGTGCTGGTGCTCTCGGTGGCCATGTGGATCGCCTTCCAGGTCGACGGCGACCGGTTCCAGTTCCGCGAGTCGTACGCGTGGATCCCCAACTGGGGGGTCAACTTCACCTTCGCGGCCGACGGCATCGCGCTGGTCATGCTGATGCTGATCGCGATCCTGGTGCCGCTGGTGATCCTGGCCTCCTGGCACGACGCCGAGTCGTCCAAGCGCTCGGTGCCGGTCTACTTCGCGCTGCTGCTCGTCCTCGAGTGCACGATGATCGGCGTCTTCGCCGCCGCCGACGTCTTCCTGTTCTACGTGTTCTTCGAGGTCATGCTGGTGCCGATGTACTTCCTCATCGGCAGCTACGGCGGCCACCAGCGGCAGTACGCGGCGGTCAAGTTCTTCCTCTACTCCCTGGTCGGCGGTCTGTTCATGCTGGCCGCGGTGATCGGCCTGTGGGTGGTCGGCGGGAAGACCTTCGACTGGCAGGCGCTGAGCCAGGCCGAGATCCCGACCGACACCGCCCGCTGGCTCTTCCTCGGCTTCTTCCTCGCGTTCGCGATCAAGGCGCCGTTCTTCCCGTTCCACACCTGGCTGCCGGACGCCGGTGGCGCGGCCCCGGCCGGCGCGGCGGCGCTGCTGGTCGGGGTGCTGGACAAGGTCGGCACCTTCGGGATCCTGCGGTACTGCCTGCCGCTCTTCCCCGAGGCGTCGAAGTGGTTCGCCCCGTGGGCGCTGGCGCTGGGCGTGATCGGCATCATCTACGCCGCGCTGCTGGCGGTCGGGCAGAACGACCTCAAGCGGCTGGTGTCGTACACGTCGATCGCCCACTTCGGCTTCATCGGGGTCGGCATCTTCGCCTTCACCACCCAGGCCGGCACCGGCGCGGTGCTCTACATGCTCAACCACGGCCTGGCCACCGGCCTGCTCTTCCTGGTGGTGGGCATGCTCATCGCCCGCCGTGGCTCGGCACTGATCAGCGACTTCGGCGGCGCGGGCAAGCTGGTCCCGGTGCTGGCCGGGGTGCTCTTCTTCGCCGGTCTCGCCTCGCTGGCGCTGCCCGGCACCGCGCCGTTCATCTCCGAGTTCCTGGTGCTGATCGGCACGTTCACCACCAACAAGCCGGTCGCGGTGATCGCCACGCTGGGCATCATCCTGGCAGCGGCGTACGTGCTGTGGATGGTGCAGCGCACCACGCAGGGCACGCTCAACCCGGCCCTGACCGAGGTCGACGGCATGCGCCGTGACCTGAGCCTGCGCGAGAAGGTCGTGGTCGCCCCGCTGATCGCGCTGATCGTGCTGCTCGGCTTCTATCCCAAGCCGGTCACCGACGTCATCAACCCCGCCGTGAAGGCGACCATGCAGGACGTGGGTCGGACCGATCCCGCCCCGGAGGTCGGCAGCGTCCAGGAGGCCGCAAAATGACCGAGCTGAAGTTGCCGTCGATCGACTACGCGGCGCTGGCTCCCATTCTGATCATGCTGGGCGCGGCCCTGGTCGGCGTCCTGGTCGAGGCGTTCGTGCCGCGGCGGCTCCGCAACCCGGTGCAGTTGCTGCTCGCCCTGGTGGCGGTGCTCGCGGCGCTGACCATGGTGATCCTCAACGCCGACGACCGACTGATCACCGCCGGGCACGCCATCGCGGTGGACGGGCCGACGCTCTTCCTCCAGGGCGCGATTCTGATCCTGGCGGCGATGGCGCTGCTGCTCATCGGTGACCGGGCGGTGGAGCGGGGCGGGGCCTTCGTGGCGCACGCCGCGGTGACCGCGGAGTCGGTCGACGACCGCCGGCAGGCCGCGGGTGCGGGCGGCACCACCGAGGTGTACCCGCTGACCACGTTCGCGATCGGCGGCATGCTGATCTTCGTGGCGGCGAACGACCTGCTGACCATGTTCATCTCGCTCGAGGTCTTCTCGCTGCCGCTCTACCTGCTCTGCGCGCTGGCCCGCCGCCGGCGGCTGCTGAGCCAGGAGGCCGCGCTGAAGTACTTCATGCTCGGCGCGTACGCCTCGGCGTTCTTCCTCTTCGGCGTGGCGCTGGTGTACGGCTTCACGTCCGGTATCCCGGACCGCGCAGCCGGCGTCGACTTCGCCACCGTGCACGCGGCGGTCGCCGAGTCCTCGTCGAGCCAGGTGCTGCTCTTCGCCGGCATGGCGCTGCTCGCCATCGGCCTGCTCTTCAAGGCCGCCGCCGCGCCGTTCCACGTCTGGACGCCGGACGTCTACCAGGGCGCCCCGACCCCGGTGACCGGCTTCATGGCCGCCTGCACCAAGGTCGCCGCGTTCGGGGCCCTGCTGCGGGTCTTCCACGTCGCCTTCTCCGGTGCCGCCTGGGACTTCACCCCGGTGCTCGGGGCGGTGGCGGTGCTGACCATGCTGATCGGCGCGGTGCTGGCGGTCACCCAGACCGACATCAAGCGGCTGCTGGCCTACTCGTCCATCGCGAACGCGGGTTACCTGCTGGTGGGCGTGCTCGCGCCGAGCAAGGACGGGCTCTCTGGCACGATGTTCTACCTGGTCGCGTACGGCTTCTCGGTGATCGCCGCGTTCGCGGTGGTGACCCTGGTCCGGGACGCCGACGGGGAAGCCACCCACCTGTCCCGCTGGGCCGGGCTGGGTCGCCGGTCGCCGTTCTTCGCCGCGATTTTCACCTTCATCCTGCTGGCCTTCGCCGGTATCCCGCTGACCAGCGGGTTCACCAGCAAGTTCGCGATCTTCGCCCCGGCGCTGGACGCGAACCACGCCTGGCTGGTGATCGCCGGTGTGCTGACCAGCATGGTGCTGGCCTTCCCGTACCTGCGGGTAGTGGTGATGATGTGGCTCTCCGAGCCGGGCGACGCCACCCCGACGGTCGCCGTGCCGGGCGCTCTCACCTCGGCGGCGCTGGTCATCGGGGTACTGGCCACTCTGGTCCTGGGGGTCGCCCCGGCACCCCTGCTCGACCTGGCCAACGGTGCCGCCGAATTCGTGCGATGACCGAGGTTCTCCCGTCGGGGGCCGGTACGCCTGGCGTACCGGCCCCCGGTCGTATCCCCTCTTCGGGCAGGTCGAACGGGTGTGGCATGGTTGAAGGCGTGGTGAAACCGGCTGGCGAGCGTTCAGGTGCCACCGGCTCCGGCGGTCGTCGGGGTCCGGAGGGCACGGGTCAGTTCGGCGCGCTCGGCCTGCACCTCGCCGACCCGCGCGTCGAGGCGTCCGTGCTGGGCCTCCTGGAGCGGGTCGAGAGCGAGTTGCGGACCAGTGTGGCCAGTGCCGACCCGCTCGTCACCGAGGCGGCCCGGCACCTGGTCGAGGCCGGTGGCAAGCGGTTCCGCCCGCTGCTGGTGGCGCTGGGCGCCCAGTTCGGCGACCCGAGCGGCGCCCACGTCGTACCGGCCGCCGTGGTGATGGAGCTCACCCACCTGGCGACGCTCTACCACGACGACGTCATGGACGAGGCGGCCGTGCGCCGAGGTGCGCCGAGCGCCAACTCGCGCTGGACCAACTCGGTCGCGATCCTGGTCGGCGACTACCTCTTCGCCCGGGCCGCGGACATCGCGGCCGACCTGGGCCCGGAGGCCGTGCGGCTGCAGGCGCGCACCTTCGCCCGGCTGGTGCACGGGCAGATCGCCGAGACGGTCGGCCCGCGCGGCACCGACCCGGTCGCGCACTACCTGCACGTGATCGCCGAGAAGACCGGCTCGCTGATCGCCACCTCGGCCCGGTTCGGCGGCATGTTCGGCGGCGCCTCCGCCGAGCACATCGAGGCCCTCGCCGGATACGGCGAGATCATCGGCGTGGCCTTCCAGCTCTCCGACGACCTGCTCGACATCGCCTCCGAGTCGGTGCAGTCCGGCAAGACGCCCGGCACCGACCTGCGGGAGGGCGTGCCGACCCTGCCGGTGCTCTACGCGCTTGCCTCGGACGATTCCGACGCGGCGAGCGTCCGCCTGCGGGAGATCCTGGCCACCGGTCCGCTGGTCGACGACGCGCTGCACGCCGAGGCGCTCGGCCTGCTCCGCGAGTCCCCGGCGCTCAAGCGCGCCCGGGAGACCGTCCGCAGCTACGCCGAGGACGCCCGAGCCCAGCTCGCCCCTCTCCCCGAGGGCCCGGCCCGCCGCGCCCTCGAATCCCTCTGCGACTACATCGCCGACCGCACCAGCTAACCCCCCGCTCTCACCCCACCCCCGACCGCACGGTCGATCATGAAGTTGTTGTCACGACACGCCGTACTGGTGGGCAACAACTTCATGATCACCGGGCGGGACGGGCGGATCGGGCCCGCGGGGGTGGGTTAGGGGGTGGAGCGGGACAGGAGGCGGCTGCCGGTGAGCATGAGGAGGGCGGCGAGGAGCATCGACCCGGCGGCCGAGGCCCACATGGTGGGGTAGCCGAACGCGCCGGCCAGGGCGCCCAGGCACAGCGGGCCGACGCAGCCGCCTGCGTACACCCCGGTCTGGGTGATCGAGGTGGCGGCGGCCGGAGCCTGTGGATGGAGCCGGACCACCGCGAAGTTCATCAGCCCGGGCCAGGCCCAGCCGAGCCCGAAGCCGAGCAGCACGCCGGCGACCAGCGGTGCCCGGCCGGCCACCGCGAGCAGAGCCAGCCCGACCGCGCCGACCACCAGCATGCCGGCGATCAGCGCGACGTGCCCGGTCTCCCGCCGGTCGGCGAGCCAGCCGGCGCCGATCCGGGCCAGCACGCACACCGCGCTGCCCAGGGTGAGCGTCAGGCCGGCCAGGGCCGGTGACAGCCCCCGGCCGGCGGACGAGTCCACCAGGAAGGTGCCCAGCGCGTTCGCCGCGCCGGACGCCAGGGTGGCGGCCAGGCCGATCACCACCAGCGCCACGGTGGCCCGGCCCGCCCGCCCGGTGGTGGCGGTCCACGCCGGCTCGCGCTCCTGCTCGGGTACGGCCGGCAGCGCGGCCAGCGCCGCCCCGGCGGCGGCCACGAACGCCCAGCGCCAGCCGGCGGTCAGCGCGATGGTCGGCACCGCCGCCCCGGCCAGCAGGGTGGAGACCGGGATGGCGGCCTGCTTCACCCCGAACGAGAGTCCCTGCCGGTGGGCAGGCACGTGCCGGGCCAGCGCCGCGTTGCTGGCGAGCTGCCCGAGGGCGTTCGCGGCGGCGCTGAGCCCGAGCAGGGCGACCAGCACCGGGTACGACCGGGCCAGCGCCGCCACGGCCAGCAGCGAGCCGGCGGAGAGCAGGATGCCGGCGCGGGCCACCACGGCGGAGCCGTACCGCTCGACCAGCGCGCCGGAGGGGACCGACGCGAGCGCGCTGATCCCGAAGTAGACCGCGACGGCCAGGCCCAGCCCGGCGGGGGAGAAGCCCAGTTCGTCGCCCATCTGGACGGCGAGGCCGCCGACCAGGAAGACGGGCAGGACGCAGGCGATGGTGGTGGCGATGGCGCCCGCGCTGGCGCGGACGGTACGGCGGGAGGTGGGCGGTGCGGGGTGCAGCACGGTGTCAGTCATGGCCAGCCAAACCTACGCCGGCCACATTTCGGCGGCGGCCGTCACGTTTTGGCAGCTGATCGTGTCTGTCGGTGCACGGTCTGTGCCCGGTGATCTGGCATCCTCGATCCGAACAGGCATTTCGCGCGCGGCCTGTTTTTCATATGGTGTAAGTCCCCGGCGGCGGAGGTGGTTGTGCGTGACCCCTTGGCGGAACCTTCGGACCTGATCCGAAGTGTCTCCCGCGCGCTTCGAGTCCTCGAGTCGGTCGGCCGTGCGCCGAGGGGACTCACCGTCAAGCAGATCGCCCGCCGGTGCGAACTGACCGTTGCCACCACGTACCACCTGGTGCGCACCCTGGCGTACGAGGGTTACGTGATCCGGCGGGAGGACGGGACGTACATCGTCGGCCTGGAGGTGGCCGACCGGTACCGGGAGCTGGTGACCGCCTTCCGGGGGCCGCCGGCGGTCGGCGAGTCGCTGCGGCGGGCCGCTGCGGACACCGGCTGGAGCCACTACCTGGGGCGCTTCGTGGGCGGCCAGGTGGCGGTCACGGCGGTGGCCGAGGGGCCCCGCTCGCCCTACCTGGAGGACCTGGTGCCGGGCTTCGACGAGGGGGCGCACGCCACCGCCCTCGGCAAGAGCCTGCTCGCCACGCTCACCCCCGAGCAGCGCTTCCGCTACCTGCGCGAGTACGGCATGCGCCCGTTCACCAGCGGCACCCTGACCAGCCCGGAGGCGTTCGAGGCCGACCTGGCGGCCGGTGACCGGCGCGGCATGCAGTTGGAGCTGGGGCAGTTCCGGCAGGGGGTGGCCTGCGCGGCGGTGGTGGTGACCCCGGACAAGGACATCGAACGCCGGGTGGTGCTGGCCTGCGCGCTGCCGGCCAGCGAGATGATGACCTCCGCCCGGGTGGTCCGGGCCAAGCTGCTCGCCGTGGCCCGCGCCGTGGCCGACGGCATCGCCGCCGACACCTGATCACGCCGAAGGGCCCCTCCCGGCGGGGGAGAGGCCCTTCGGTGGCGGTCCAGCGCCGGACCGCCCGGGGATGAGGTCAGCTACCGATCGGGCCGCCGTCGAGGCGCCAGGTCACCACCACGCCCGGCTTGGCGAAGTCGCCGTCCGGCCAGGTGGAGGCGGGGTTCTCCACCGACGCGCCGGTGATCTCGCCCGGGTGCTGCACGGCCACGAAGACCGAGCGGTTGTCCCTGGTGACGAACGGGCCGCAGGTCTCCGCGCCCAGCGGCACGGTGAGGAACTGCTTCAGGTGGCCCCGCTCCGGGCCGTCCACGGCGGTGACGAAGAGGCCGTCGTTGCTGCCCAGCGCGTTGCCGTCGGTGGAGATCCAGAGGTTGCCGGTGGCGTCGAAGGCCACGTTGTCGGGGCAGGAGATCGGCGAGACCTTGGTCTTGTCGTAGCCGGCGAAGTGGGTGGACGGGTCGGCCGGGTCGCCGCACACGATCGGCAGCGACCAGGTGAACGTCTCGGCGGTGTTGTCGCCCCGGTCCTCGACCAGCTCCAGGATCTGCCCGTGCTTGTTGAGGTTGCGCGGGTTCGCCTCGTCGGCGGGCGCCTTGCCGGCCTTGCCCCGGTCGGTGTTGTTGGTCAGCGCCACGTACACCTTGCCGGTGAGCTGGCTCGGCTCGACGTCCTCCGGGCGGTCCATCTTCGTCGCACCGACCTTGTCCGCGGCGAGGCGGGTGAAGGTGAGCACGTCGGCCGCGGTCATCCCGTCGACGTACGAGCGGTTGCCGCTGACCAGCTTGATCCACCGGCCCCGGCCGTCGAAGGCCCCGTCGGTGGGGAGCCTGCCGCTGCCGTCGATCTCGGCGGCGCTGTTGCCCGCCAGGGCGGCCACGTAGAGCGTGCCGGACTCCAGCAGGGTCAGGTTGTGCCGGCGGGCCACCGAGGAGCCGCCCGGCAGGAACTTCTTGTCCGAGACGAACTTGTAGAGGTAGTCGAACCGCTCGTCGTCGCCCATGTACGCGACCACCCGGCCGTCCTTCGCCACGATGACGTTGGCGCCCTCGTGCTTGAACCGGCCCAGCGCGGTGTGCTTGCGCGGCTTGCTGTCCGGGTCGAACGGGTCGATCTCGACGATCCAGCCGAACCGGTGCGCCTCGTTCGGGTGCTTCGCGAGGTCGAAGCGCTCGTCGGCGCGCTCCCACTTGCGGCTGCCGCTCGGGTGGCGCACGTCGGTCGGGATGCCGTAGCGGGCCAGCTTCGGCTTCAGCTCCGCCGGCGCACCGTCGCCGCCGACGAAGTACTGGTTGAAGTTCTCCTCACCGGAGAGCACCGTGCCCCACGGGGTGACCCCGCCGGCGCAGTTGTTTAGCGTGCCGACCACCGTACGACCCTTCGGGTCGGCGGCGGTGCGCAACCAGGCCGAGCCGGCCGCCGGACCGGTCAGCTCGAACGTCGTGGCCAGCGCGGTCACCCGCCGGTTGTACTGCCGCCGCCCGTTGCGCACCGGCCGCCACTGGCCGGTGCTCTCCACCCGCTCGATCTCCACCACGGACATGCCGTGCGCGGCCATCGCCACCCGCAGCTGCTCCACCGAGAGCGCGTCCTGGCTGGTGAAGCCGGGGAACATCAGGTCCTCGTTGGTGTACTCGTGGTTGACCACGAGCAGTGCCCGCTTCCGGTCGAGAGGCAGCACGCCGACGAAGTCGTTGTTGTAGCCGAACTGCCTGGCCTGGGCCGCGGCGGTCTGCGCACGTACGTCGAACTCCGGCGCGCCGGGGACCACCGGGTCGCCCCACTTGATCACGACGGCGTGGTCGTACCCGTTCGGGACGACCAGGGTGTCGAGCTTGTTCGGCGGGATCGGCTTGAAGGTCAGCGCGCCGCTGCCCACCCCGCCCTGCGGCGCGGCGGCCTCGCCCGCAGCCGGGACGGCCGGCGCGGCCGGCGCGGCGGCGGCCGGGGCCGCACCGGCCAGCGCACCGGCGACGCTGCCGCCGAACCCGAGCACCAGGGCGCCGACGGCACCGGCCCGGACCACGCCGCGCCGGGACACCTCGGCCTCGACCAGGTCCCCGAAGTACGGGTTGTCGGAGGGGTTCGGTACCGGGTGGTCGCAGGCGTTGCCGCACCGGTACCGACAGGTCATCGCGTCGCGGGAGCCGTGCCGGGTGGCGCCCAGCAGCGGGAGCAGCCGGGGACGGTCGCTCATCGGAGGTGCCTCCTGGGGAAGATGTCGGTGGCGCGCGCCCGGGTCGTCCGCGCGCGTACCGGCCGGACCCTGCCAGGGTGCGGTGAGCGCGCGTCGGCCGCAGGCTGAACCACGCGTGAACACCCGCGGCGTGAGCTGGGCTGAACCGAACGGCGCCACCGCACGTATCCAGGAATGAACGCATCGCCGGACTCGTCGTACGAGAGCGAGGAGAGCGCCATCAGCGACCACGACGCCCAACTGCTGCGCGCGCTGCACGACGAGCATGCCGACGCGCTCTTCGCGCACGCCCTGCGGTTGGTCAACGGCGACCGGACGCGCGCCGAGGACCTGGTGCAGGAGACGTTGCTGCGGGCCTGGCGGCACCCGGAGTCGCTGGACCCGGCCCGCGGGTCGGTGCGTGCCTGGCTCTTCACCACCGCGCGGAACCTGGCCATCGACGCCTGGCGGCGCCGGTCCTCCCGCGTCGGCGAGATCTACACCGACGACCTGCCCGAACCGTCCGAGACGGTCGACGAAACGGAGCGCGCGGTGGAGGCGTGGACGGTGGCGGAAGCGCTGAACCGACTGAGCCCCACCCATCGTGAAGTCCTGGTGGAGTGCTTCTACCAGGGGCGGTCGGTGGCGGAGGCGGCCGCCCGGCTGGGCGTGCCGCCGGGCACGGTGAAGTCGCGTACGCACTACGCGCTGCGCTCACTACGGTTGGTCCTGGCCGAGATGGGGGTGACCCGATGAGCCGCTGCGAGTTCGCGCACGACGACGGCGCGTACGTGCTGGGTGCCCTCGCCCCCGCCGAGCGGGCCGCGTACGAGCGGCACCTCGCCGGCTGCGCGGCCTGCCGGGAGGCGGTCGCCGAGATCGCGGTGCTGCCGGGCCTGCTCGGGCGGCTCGACCCGGCCGGGCTGGAGCAGTTCCTGCCGTCGGCGTCGGAGGCCTCCCGGGTGCCCGCGCTGCTCGACGCCGCACGCGAGCAGCGGCGCCGCGAGCGGTTCCGGTCCCGCCGGCGGTACGCGCTGACCGCGCTCGCCGCGGCCGCCCTCGCCGTGCTGGCCGGCGTCGGGGCAACCCTGGCCCGCCCGGCCGCCCCGTCGGCGCCGCAGGTGACCCTGACCGCCATGCGGCCGGTCGACGGTCCGGTCCCGCTGCACGCCGAGGTCGGGCTGACCGACAAGAAGTGGGGCACCGAGGTCACCCTGCGCTGCGGGTACGACCAGCGGACCGGTCACCGCGAGGCGTACACCTTCCGGCTGGTGGCGCACGGCCCGGACGGCGCGACGGAACAGGTCGCCACCTGGCTGGCCGCTCCGGGGGACGACCTCCGCATGACCGGCGCCACCCACTTCACCCACGGCGAACTGGTCCGCCTCGAACTGCTGCGCGCCGACGGCACCCCCGTCCTCGCCTACGACTTCCGCTGACGGCGGGTCAGCGGGCCGGGGCGGGGACCGGGGCGGTGGCGGCGGCGCGCGCCTCGGCCCGGGTCCGGCGGGCCTGGCGGATGGCGTCGGTGGTGAAGATGATCAGGGCGAGCCAGACCAGGGCGAAGCCGGCCAGCCGGGCCGGCGGCATCGGCTCGTGGTAGATCAGCACGCCGCAGCCGAGCTGGAGGATCGGCGCGATGTACTGCAGCATGCCCAGCCCGGTGAACGGCAGCCGGTTCGCCGCTCCGGCGAAGAGCAGCAGCGGGATCGCGGTGGCCGCGCCGGCCAGCACCAGCAGCACGGTGTGCGCGGTCGACACGTGCCCGAACGTTGCCGCACCGCGCCAGGCCAGCCAAGCCAGGTACGCCAACGCCGGCAGCGAGAGCACCGCCGACTCGACGAAGAGCCCCTCCGCGGCGGGCAGCCCGAGCCGCTTCTTGACCAGGCCGTACCCGGCGAAGCTGAAGGCCAGGCAGAGCGCCAGGTACGGCAGTCGGCCGTAGTCGACGGTGAGCACCGCCACCGCGAGGGCGCCGACGCCGAGCGCCACCCACTGTGCCGGGCGCAGCCGCTCGCGCAGCGCGAAGACCCCGATCAGTACCACGACCAGGGGGGTGATGAAGTAGCCGAGGGCGGTCTCCACCACCCGGTCGGAGTTCACCCCGTAGATGTAGGTGACCCAGTTGACGGCGATCAGCGCGGCGGCGGCGGCGATGCCGGCCAGGGCCCGGGGCCGGCGGGCCAGTGCCCGCAGGAAGCCGATGTTGCGCATTGCGGCCAGCAGCAGGGCCACGAAGGCCGCCGACCAGACGACCCGGTGCGCGAGGATTTCCACCGGCCCGGCCGGACGGAGCAGCTTGAAGTAGATCGGGAAGAAACCCCAGAGCAGGTACGCGCCGAAGCCGTACAGGTAGCCGAGGCGGGTCTGGTTCACGCCTCCACCGTAAGTGGTGAAGGAGGGCTTTGGTCCTTTCCGGTGACCCGGTTCACCCGTTGGTCGAACTCCATCCAGCGGTCCGGTTCGACCGGGGTGAAGCCGACCTTGGCGTACACCCCGTGCGCGTCGGCGGTGGCCAGCACGATCCGGCGTACGCCCAGCTCGGTCAGGTGGTCGCGGACCGCGCCGGCCAGCCAGGTGCCCAGCCCCCGACCGCGCTCACTCGGGTCCACGTAGACGTCGCAGAGCCAGGCGAAGGTGGTCCGGTCGGTGACCACCCGGGCCACCGCCACCTGCTGCCCGTCACCGGGCCGGTAGACGCCGAAGCCGAGCGAGCCGGCGAAGGCCCGCTCGACCGTGTCCCGCTCCCGCCCCAGCGCCCAGTACGCGTCGGTGGAGAGCCAGTGGTGCACCCGGTCGAGGTCGAGCCGGGTCGGATCGGTGCTGATGTGGTAGCCGTCAGGGCGGGTCAGAGCGAACACGCCTGCCACGCTAGGCCCTGTCCACCCACCGGCCACCAGCCAATTCCCGCCCACTGGTCTGGCCGGTGGGCGGGAATCGGCGGGCGGAAGTCAGTCGCGGTCGAGGACGGCGCCGAGGATCCAGGTCACGATGCCGACGAGGAGCGCGCCCAGCACCGCGGCCGGCCAGAAGCCGTCCACGTGGAACGGCAGCCCGGCCTGACCGGCGATCCAGCTCGTGAGCAGGAAGAGCAGGCCGTTCACCACCAGCGCGATCAGGCCGAGGGTCAGCAGGTAGAAGCCGCAGCCGACGGTCTTGATGATCGGCTGGAGCACCGCGTTGACCACGCCGAAGATGGCCGCCACCAGCACCAGCGTGATCACCTTCTCGGTGACCGACTCGGTGTTCAGCGTGATGCCCGGGATGAGCAGCGTGGCGAACCAGAAGGCCACCGCCGTGGTGGCCAGCCGGATCAGTAGACCCTTCAGAAAATCCATGGCCGGGATCGTGCCACGGTCCGTCCACGGGCGGAACCCGGGAAGATCGACGAATCGCGGCCGGCTCAGCGGCGTACCGGCCGACCGACCAGTTGCGACTCGATCGGTGTCGGCGAGAGTAGCGCCCAGCGCAACGCCCGCCGGTTCACCACGGCGACCATGTCGTCGCGGATCCGGGTCAGCCACTCCGCCGAGCCACCGAGGCCCAGAGCCGTGCCGGCCAGCGCCGCCTCCGCCGGGTCGAGCGGTTGCAGGATCGCCAGGTCGGCACCGGCCAGGGCCGCCGAGTCCGCCGTAGTGAGCTCGTCCCGGACCACCAGGACGGACCGCCAGGGCGCCTCCGGGCCGGGCTCGGGCGGCACCGGCCCGGCGTCGACCACCAGCAACAACGGTTGCAGTGGCGAACCCGGCGCGCCGCCCACCGGCCGCCCGGGCGGGATCAGCGGCACCGCCCCGCCGGGTGCGCCCACGCCGCGCACGAACGGTTCCCACCTCCGGGGCCGGGCGGTCTGCACCACCACCCGGGCGCCCAACGCCAGCGCCCGCAGTGCCATGAGCTGCGCGGCGGGTACGCCGCCCACCAGCAGCAGTCGGGTCGTCCCGGGCCGGAAGAGGCGTACGGTCACCGCGCCGCCGTGCCGGTTGGTGCCCACCATCAGCCCCGACTCGCCGAGGGAGAGCTCCAGGCCGGCCAGGTCGGTCGGGTCCGAGGTGGTGCCCGCCGGGGCCACCCCGAACGGCAGGGTGGCGGCCAGGCCGGCCAGGTGCTCGCCGTCGAGCCGCCGGACGTCCGCGCCGAGGTCCCCGGCGAGCCGGCGCAACGCCCGCTTGGCGGCCGACAGCTCCGCGGCGGTCCAGGCGGCCAGCCGTATGGTCAGCTCGGCCGGCACCGGCGCGGGGTCGGCGCCGGCGCGCGGGCCGACGCAGAGCGAGACGGTCGTGGCGGTGGCCGGCAGTGCCAGCAGCAGGGACACCAGCCGGTGGCCCGCGCCGGTCCGCGGGTCCGGCCAGCGCCGCAGCCGCCAGGTGGTCTGCGCCAACCCGCCCGCCGTCACCGCCGGCCAGCTCTCCCGAACCGGCGCTCCGGGGTCGTGGTGGGCCAGCTCGGCGACCACCCGCAGCGCCGCCGATTCACCCAGCGGGCGCCCGGTCAGCGGGCCGAGTCGGCGGACGATCCGCCGGACCGCGCCGGCGAGGGCCCGCCGCAGCTCCGCGTCCGACCAGTCGTCGACGCGCAACACCCGGACGGCGAGCACCGCCCGGGCCCGGCCCGCCAGCCGCCCGTCGGTGAGCTGGCGGTACGACGTTCCCGCCGTGCCGACCCCGGCGGTCCGCGTCGGGGCGGGCGACGCGGCGAGCAGGAGCTGTATCCGGACCGGCGGGCTGTCCGGCCCCGGTGGGGGCAGCAGGGATAGCGGCGCGGGGAGGGCCTGCGGACCGTCACCGAGCAGGTCGCCGGGGTCGCCGATCTCCAGGAGGGCGGTCATCCCGGCGGCGTCGTCCAGCACGGCGGCCGGACCGCCGGCCAGCTCGGCCGAGCGCACCGCCGCCCCGGGCGCGACGAGGTCCAGCAGCTCCGCCGGCCCGGACGTCGCCGGGAGCCTGCGGCGCCGGGTCAGGTGCCCCAGCCCCACCAACAGCCACTCGTAGAGCCACCGGCCGCAGAACCGCGCCCAGGCGGCGGGGAGCAGCAGCGTGGCCTGCAGCAGGGCCGCCGTCGTCGCCACCCCCCGGCCGGCGGCCGCGACCAGCACCGCCGCCGCGACCTGCGCCGCCACCACCTGCCCGGCCCGTACGCCGGCCGTGGTCCACCGTGGTGCCCGGGCGGTCGTGGGCCCCCGTCTGCCGGTGGCGGTCGCCGTCACCGGGAATTCCTGGTTCGCGGTTGCGGGGCTCGCAGGCCCGGCTCACTCCTCGCGCTCACGGTGCCTCCTCCGCCTGTTCGTGCGGTGACGGTGGCGTGGCTCATCGTAAGGTCACGGTTGTCCACAGGGGAGCCGGAGGGGGTAGCAGAACTGCATTCGGGCGGCTACCGTCAGCGACGAGTTCCGCCGTGCGCGCGCCGTCCCCCGCCCCACCACTCCGGCTGCGCGCTCCGGCGAGTCCACGATGGTCGCTCCGGCGACCAGCCACGAGCGAGGAGACGAGGTGACGTCCGGGGTGTCCCAGACCCAGGCAGAAGCCGCGGTGATGCAGCAGACCGCCGCGAAGTTCGAGCAGGTGGACCAGTCGTTGCAGACCATGCTGAGCGGCCTGATGGCCGAGCTGGAGGTGTTGCAGCAGGCCTGGCGCGGTGCCGGTGGGCGGTCCTTCGAGCAGGTCAAGCAGCAGTGGGCGCAGGACCAGGCGGCGCTCCAGCGGGCCCTGCGGGAGACCGCGACCGCCATCCGCGCCGCCGGCCAGCAGTACGACGTCTCCGACACCGACGCCGCCAGCCGGGTGGCCGGCACCCACCGCGGCATCCAGCTGCCGCTCTGACGCACGGAAGGACCGATTCCATGGACCATGGTGTGCTGGTCGTCAACTTCGCCGCCCTGCAGCAGGCGGGCGCGGACATCCAGAAGGCGCTGAACACGCTCGACAGCCAGCTCGGGCAGCTCGAACGGGACGCCGCGCCGCTGGTGGCGAGCTGGACCGGCGAGGCCCGCCAGGCGTACGAGCAGCGGCAGGCGCGGTGGCGGGCCGCCTCGCAGGACCTCCAGGCGATGCTGCGCGACATCAAGCTGGCGGTGGAGGAGTCCGCCGCCGACTACCTCGACACCGAGAAGCGGAACGTCAACCTGTTCCAGTAGTCGCCGCCGTTCTCGCACGTCCAGGATCCGCACAACGTCCCGGAGATCGGGGCCTCCCGGCTCGACCGAGGCCACGCTCTTCCCGAGGTTGTGCGGATCCTGGCGCATTGGCGCGTGGGTGCCTGGCACTGGCACTGGCACGCGGGCGTGGCACATGCACGTGGGGCGTGGACACGTCGGTGCGTTGGTGCGTCGGGGCGTGCGGGCCTGGGGCGGTTGGCGGGTCAGGCCGGGTCGGCGGGGCGCCAGCGGCGCCGGGCACCCCGGGGCAGCACCACGGCGAGCAGCAGCACGGCCGTCGCCGCCGCTCCGGTCGTGCCGGCCACCAGCAGCGCCCGCTGTCGGGCCGTCGCCCGGCGCGCCTGCCGGGCCGCCGCGGCCGGGTCCGGCCGATCCACCGCCAGCGCCGCGCCCCGAGCCGGGCGGTCCGCCACCGGCCCGGGTGACTCGGTGACCGCCCGGTACGGATTGAGCAGCCGCCGCCGTAGCCGTCCCCGCGCCCCGGGGCCGGGTCGGCGCTCGCCACCAGTCGCCGGGCCACCTCGACCGCGCTCAACCCGGGGCGGTACTGCCGCAGCAGCGCCGCCGTCGCGGCCACGAAGGGCGCGGCGTAGCTCGTCCCCTCCGCCCGGTGATGCCCCTGCCCGGGCGCCGCCATCAGCACGTCCCCGCCCGGCGCGACCAGGTCCACGTACGGGCCGGTCTGGGAGAAGGGCGAGCGGGTGCCGTCCGCCCCGATCGCACCCACCCCGAGCACCCCGTCGTACGCGGCCGGATACGGTCGCGGGTCGCCGGTGTCGTGCAGGTTGCCGGCGGCGGCCACCACGACGACGTCGCGGCGCACCGCGTGGGCGATCGCGGAGCGGACGGCGGGATGGTCCGCGTACAGCACGACGGAGAGGTTCAGCACGTCGGCGTCGTCGTCGACCGCCCACCGGATGGCCCGGGCGAAATCGGCCGCGCCGACCGTACGCCCCGACTCCCGCCCCTCGACGACCTGCTGCTCGCTGACCCGTACGGGCAGGATGCGGGCACCCGGCGCGAGCCCCCGGAACGCCACGCCCGGGCGGGGGGTCGCCGCGATGATGCTTGCCACCCCGGTGCCGTGCCCGGCGCAGTCCCGGGTGCCGTCGCCGCCCCGGTCCAGGAAGTCGGCTCCGGGCAGCACCCGTCCGGTGAGCTGCGGGTGCGTCCGGTCCACCCCGGAGTCGACCACCGCGACGACCACCCCGGCGCCGGTGGCGAGCGGGTCGAGGCGGTCGGGTGCGTACCGCTGTTGCGCCCAGGGCTGGTCGGCCACCGGGCGGGCCGGCGCGGGCGGCGTGGCGCAGCCCTGCGGGGCGCGGACCGCGGACGGCGCCGCGGCGAGAGCGGGTGGCGGCGCGGCGCCGAGAGCGGCTGGCGGCGTGGCGGAGAGAGCGGGTGGCGGCGCGGCGCCGAGAACGGCCGGCGCCGCGGTGAGGGCGGGTGGCGGCGTGGCGCGGAGAGCGGCCGGCGGCACGGCGGCGTGAACGGTCGCCAGGACGGCCAGGGCCGGGTGCGCGGTGGGCCGGGACATCGACCGCCTCCGTATCGTGTCGACTCCGGAACGGGATGTTAACGCCTCGCTCGTGGTCCGGCAGACCGCCGACGGCCAGCCATTGTGATCTTGTTACCACCTTGTAGGTTGTAGGCGATGCCTGTGGCCTGTGCACGGAAGGAGAGGTGGCCGTGACCGGATGGGAGCCGGCCACCGAGGCCGAGGTGGCGATGCGGGACGCGTTGCGGGCCCAGGACCAGCAGCTCTACTTCCGCATCCTGACCCGGGTCGACCTGCTGCTGCCGGTCGCCGCGGAGCCGGTCGCCGGGCAGCCCTCGACGGGTTGGGGCACCTGGACCACCGGCGGCCGGACCCACATCCTCGCCTTCACCTCGGCCACCGCGCTGCGGGCCTGCCTAGGCGAGAACGCCGGCGCCACCCGCCGCATCCCGTACGCCGAACTGGCCACCGGCTGGCCCAACCACGAGTGGTGGCTGGCGGTCAATCCCGGCCTGCCCATCGAGGGTTACCTGCCGGCCTGGTTCGTGGCGCAGCTCGCCCGGGGCGACGTCCGGCTGCCGGGCCGGACCATGGGCGCCCGCGCCCGCCTGGAGCGGGTGGAGGCGGCCCGGGCCCGGGCCACCGCGCCCGGTCGGGGTGTGGCCGGTGCTCCCACCGCCGAGGGACGTGCTGCGGCGACACCCCTCCCGGGCGGCCGCGTGCCGGCCCCGCCCGATGGACGGCCGACCGGCCCCACGGTCCCGGCCCCCGCCTCGTGGCCAGCGAGCCCGACGGCGCCGCCCGGACCACCGATCGCCCGTCGGCCGGAGCGGGCGAACGGCCACCGTGCCCCGGCGCCGCTCGGCCGGCCCGGCGCGGCGGACGGGCCGGTTCGCGACGGGTGGCCCGGCGACTCGACCGGCTCCGCCCGCGTCGGCGATCGGCCGGCCGCCGACCCTGGCTCCGACGGCCGGCCCGGCTGGCGCACCGACCCGCGTCGCCGCCCGGAGGAGCAGCAGGGCTCGACCGTCCCTGCCGGCCGCGAGGCCGCACCGCCGCCGCCCGCCCGGTCCTTCTTCGAGCCCGCGTCGGATCGGGCGGTGCGGCGCCCGTCGCCGGATCCGGCACCACGCACCGGTGAGCGAGCCGTGCCGCCGTCCCGGTTCGCTGGCGGCAGCCAGCCGTTCCCGCGTCGCCGCCCGCTCAGCGAGCCGGTGCCGGCGGACCCCACCGAGGCGTTCCGACTGGACGCCGCCGAGGCCACCCAGGCGATCCGTCCGGCGGAGCCGCCCCGACCGTTCCGGCCGGCCGCCCCGGTCGGCGCCGAGGAGGCCACCCAGGCGCTGCCTCGCCGGCGCCCCAGCCCCGGCCCGGGTCCGGGTCCGGAGGAGCCCACCCAGCCGATCCCCGGTCGCGCCCACCCGGCCGAATCCGCTGACCGGGCCGGCGCCGAGCGGCCAGCCGCGGAGGAGTTGCCCCCGTCGATCGCCGAACCGGTCTCCGGCCCGCCCGCGCCGCGCCGGGGCTTCTCGCCGATCGTCATCGAGGGCACCGTCATCGAGGCCCGGGACCTGACCGAGCCGGACGAGCCCTCGGCACCTCCGGCCGGCGGTACGCCGTCGGCGGTGCCGGAGCCGTACGCGGTGCCGACGGTCCCGGCCGCCGCCTCGGCGATGGCGGCCGCGACGGTGCCGCTGGCGTACCGGGCCGACGGCGACGGAAATCCCGCGCCCTGGGCCGGCCCTGCCGATCCCACCGTGCCGCTCACGGTCGACCCGTCGTCGTCCGCCGGACCGGCGGTCCCGCCCGCGTCCCCGGCTGACCAGGCCGCTCCGGCCGCAGAACGAGCCGGCCAGGCCGCCCCGGCCGCAGAACGGACCGACCGGGCCGCCTCGGCCGCAGAAGGGACCGGCCAGGCCGCCCCGGCCGCGGAACGGACCGACCAGGCCGCCGCCGGCGAGCGGAGCGCCTCGCTGTTCGAGCCGGCCGCGTCGTCCGCCGAGCCGACCGTGTCGCTGTTCCAGCCCGGCGCAGCGGCGAAGCCGCCCACCGGGTCGCTGTTCCAGCCCGCCGGCTCGCCGGAGCAGCGCACCACGTCGCCGGCTTTCCCGCCCCACGTGCCCGACGAGGCCACCGCGCGGGTGGGCGTACCGGCGGCACCGGACGAGGCGACCACGGCGACCGGCCGGGAACCCGCCGGCGGCGCGGACGCCGCCCCGGCCGGTACGGCGCCGGGGCCGGTGCCGGCCGACTTCGTGCCGGCCAACGAGGTCGAGGAGGAACTCCTCGGTGCCGTGGGCAGCGGCAGCACTGACGGTTTTCTCTCCACCCTCCTGCTGGCCCGGGTGCTGCTGCCGGTCGCGGCCGACTCCGCGCCGGGCAGCCGACCGGGCGACGCCGCGTTCGTCTGGCGGACCGAGGAGCTCGACGGCGAGACGTACGTGGTGGTCTACACCTCCCCGGAGCGGCTGGCGGACCGGGTCGACGGGCCGGTCGAGACTGTACGGGTCAAGTTCGTGCAGCTCATTCGGCGCTGGCCGGACGAGAACTGGTCGTTCGCGGTGAACCCGGGCACCCCGGTCGGCGCGAAGTACCCCGGTGAGCAGGTCCTCGCCCTGGCCAACTGGGCCGCCGAGGTGGGGCTCGGCGACGACCCCGAGGGCGAGCCGGAGCCGCCGGCCGCGGAGCCGGAGGCGGTCGCCCCGTCCCGACCCGCGGCGCCGCCGGTGGACCCGACCCGCCCGGTGACCATGCAGAAGGCGGTCGCCCCGAGCCAGCTCGCGTACTACCTGGAGCGCGGCTACGACCGGGTGTCCGGCTTCGTGCACCGGGCCAGCGAGCTGGCTCACCTGAGCACCCCGGCCGAGCTGTACGACGCGCTCGGCCTCGGCCATCCCGACTCGCCGTTCGCCCGGGATGCCGAGGAGATCTACGTGCTGCGCTGGCCGGCGTACCGGCCCAGCCTCTACCGCATCCCCTACGGCGGGCAGAACGAGGCGGCGATGCGCGCGATGGAGGGCTGGGTCATCGAGCGGCCCCCGTTCCGGGGCAACGGCTTCGCGCCGGGCGAGAGCAGCGACGTGGTCGCCGAGTTCAAGGTGGACAGTGCCCGGTTGCCGCACGGCGCGCAGCTGTGGCGGATCGGCGCGGACGGCAGCGAACGGGTGGTCGCGGCGCTCGACACCGACGCGCTGCGCTGGCGTCGGGTCGGTGACGAGTCGTGAGTCGCGACGGCTACGTGGCCCGCTGGCGGGGCCGCGAATACCAGGCCAGCCCGGACGGCGACGACGTCCGCCTCTACCAGCCCGAACCGGGCGAGGGCTTCGCGGAGGTACGCCCCGGCCGCCACGTCCGGGTGGTGCCGGCCGCCGAGGTCGACGACCTGGCGTACGTCCGGACCACCTGCACCTGGCAGGGGCAGCCGTTCATCGTGCTGGCCGAGCACGAGGGCTGGCTGCGGGTGGAGTACACGGGCGGGCGCTGGCCGGTGGCCCGTGCGATGGGTCTGGAGGCCTTCGACTTCGGCGTCTACCAGGGCTGGGCGCCGGCGCACGAGGTTTCCGACCTGCGCGAGCAGCGGGTCTGAGTCAGGACTTCGTCCAGCGCAGGATCTCGCCGAGCACCACGTCGTGGGCCTCCACGTGCGGGAAGTGGCCGACGTCGTCGAGCAGCCGCCACTCGTACGGCGCGATGACGTAGCGGCCGGAGCCTTGGGCGGTACGCGGCAGGGACGCCCGGTCCAGCGCGCCGTGCAGCTGCAGGGTCGGCGTGACGAGCGGCTTCTGCATCAGCTTGACGAACCGGTAGCCGTGCAGCCGCAGCACGGAACGGAACGCCCACCGGTAGCCCTCCATGGCGCAGAAGGCGGCCTGCGGGATCTGCATCGCCTCCCGGCAGCACCGGGCGTACGCCGCGAAGTCCGGGCCGTCGACCCAGCGGGGTCCGCCCCAGCGGCGCAGGATCGCCTCCACCTCGGCGGCGTCGTCCCGGGTCAGCACGTGCTCGTACCGGGGGAGCTGGAACTTCAGCGTCGGCGTGGAGGCGGCGAATTGGCCGCGCGGGTCCGCGAAGATGGCGGCCCGCAGCCGGAGCGGGTGCGGCGCCCCGAGCACCACCAGCCGTCGGACCAGGCTGGGGTGGAACGAGGCGGCGGTCCACCCGATGAGGCCGCCGGCCCCGGAGCCGACCAGGGTCGCCGACCGCTCGCCGAGCGCCCGGATCAGGCCGGCGACGTCGGCGGCGAGGGTGTAGCCGTCGTATCCCCGGGGTGGCTTGTCGCTCGCGCCGTACCCGCGCAGGTCGACCGCGACCGCCCGGAACCCCGCGTCCGCGACCGCCGGTAGCAGGTCCTTCCAGGCGTACCAGTATTCGGGGAAGCCGTGCAGGAAGAGCACCATCGGCCCGGCGCCGGCCTCGACGACGTGGAACCGGCTGCCGTTGGCGCCGACGAACCGGTGCGTCCACGGCCCGTCGGGGAGGACGCAGGACTCGTCGACGGGTCCGCCACGCTGGTCGGTCATGTGCCACAGCGTAGGCGCTGCGGTGATCCGGCCGCCGCGCGCCGTCGGGCCGGCGCTGCTCAGGGCTGCCGGCGTTGCCGGGCGAGCGGCGCCGCTGCCGACCGCTGCGGGTCGGGCCGGGAACGGGCGATGCCCGGGCAGGTGACCTGCCCGGGCATCGCGTCGTGTGTTGCGGTGATCAGTGGCTCAGGAGAACTGCACCTTGATCGAGGTGCCCTTCTGCTGCAGGACCTTGATCTTGGTGCCGGTGGCCGGGAGCTTGACGCCGTGGTTCGGCAGCTCCGGGTACCAGTACTGCTTGGTGTCGTCGAACAGCGGCTGCGCGGCCTGACCGCGGATGTACTGCGGCTGGCTGTTGATGTGCAGCGTGAACGAGTCCGCCTTCTGCAGGCTGAACGGGGCGTCGTAGACCTGGACCCGGGCCCGCCAGGGGCTGCCGGTCAGGTTGTAGATCGGCCTCGGGTGCGCGTCGATGATCATGTTCCGACCCTCGCCCGGGTGGGCGAACGTGTCGTTGTCGGCCCACCGGAGGTTCCAGTAGGAGATCAGCAGACCCGTCTGGTACGCGTAGTGGTCCACCCAGTCGGGCCGGCTGTTCAGGTAGCCGAAGTAGTACGGGCCGGTCTTCAGGTACTTGTCGTACGAGACGTACGACCGGTTGCCGGCGATGTAGTAGTTGGCGAAGTCCCGGGTGTAGGTCTCCTCGGCGATGCTCCAGCCCTTGAGCGCCCAGTCGCCGGCACCGTTCTCGGCACCGTCGCTGAGCAGGGTCTGCCCGTCGGCGGTCACGGTGATCGCGTCACCGAAGAAGCCGCCTGCGGAGAGCCCGCCGTCGGTGACGTAGTGGAACCGGAACTGGGCCACCTTGCCGGCCACCGCGTCCAGCGGGAGGTTGATGTCCACCCACTTGCCGCCGCTGCTGCCGCTGAGGGCAGGACGGGGGTCGCTGCCCGAGACGGGCGGGAGCGCCTTGCCGTTGACCGTGCCGGGCAGCGCCGACCAGGTCTTGCCGCCGTCGGTCGACGCCTCGAAGAAGAGGTAGTCGAAGCCGGACTCGATGGAGTAGCGACCCTTCATCGACAGCGCGGCCGTCGACTTCCCGGTGAGGTCGATCGTCCTGGTCATGGTGTTGTCCAGGTCGTCGTCGTTACCCGAGAAGTACTGCTTGGCACCCTCGAACGGCTTGCCGTTGTCGAAGGTGTACGTCCGTGGCGGCAGCACCACGACCGCGGCCTGGGGCTTCTTGGAGTTGTACTCCTGCGGCCCGAGGTCCAGGGTGCGCTTCTGGCCGGCCTTGACCACCTCGTAGTCGAGCCAGCCAAGCTGGAGCTTGTTCCACGCGCCCAGGTCGCCACCGCGCTCGCCGATGCCGCGGTCGTTCTTGTCGCCGAGCCGGCTCTGGGCCATCAGGGTCCAGTGCTCGTTGTTGTTGTCGCCACCGCTCAGGACGTTGTAGTCGTCCGGCAGGCCGAGGTCGTGGCCGTACTCGTGGTAGAAGACGCTGCGGCCACCGTTCTCCGGCTGGATGGTGTAGTCACGGATCCAGACGCCGGTGTCGCCGATCTCGGTGCCGCCGATCGGGAAGTTCGCCGGGCCGGTCTGCGAGGTGTTGTACGCCGCCCAGCGGTGGCTCCAGATCGCGTCCTCGCCCTGGTGCGGGTCGCCGTCCGCCTGGTCGCCGCCCGAGTGGACGATCTGGAAGTGGTCGATGTAGCCGTCCGGCTCGTTGAAGTCACCGTCGCCGTCGTAGTCGTACCGGTCCCACTGGTCGAACGACTGCATGTCGGCCTTGATCTGGGCGTCGGTGCGGCCCTTGGCCTTCTGGTCGGCGACCCACTGGGTGGCGGCGTCCCGGATCAGGTCCCAGGTGTTCTGGCAGACGTTGCTGTCGCAGACCGCCGGGTCGTTGGCCGGGTTGTCGACGTCGTCGTCCGCGATCGGGTCGTCCGAGCGGCCGTACCGTGCGGCGTTGTACTTGACCTTCACCCAGTCGGTGACAATGCCGTCCACGCTGTACCGCCCGGACGACTGGGCCTCGTAGTACTGCTTGAGCGACTCGTCGCCCGGCTTGGTGCCGAAGTACAGCTGGCGGAAGTGCTCCGGGCTGTAGTTGGCCTGCCAGACGGTGGAGTTGTCGACCGCGCGGTTCGGTGCCGGGATCTCGTTGTGCCGCGGCCCGTCGAACCGGGTCGGACCCGGGATATCCGGGTTCATGTCCTTGTCCGGGTAGGCGGGGTCCCGCTCGTCGCCGAACTCGGCCAGGATCACGAAGATCTTGTCGGTCCGCTCCCGGGCCAACTCGACGTACTGGTTCTTCTTGCCGCCCTTGCCCGGGGCTGCGGTCCGGGCGCCGGCCGCCGTCGCCGCGCCGCCGGCGGTCTCGCCGACCTTGACGACCGTGCTGCCGTTGATCTTCTGCGGCGTGACCTTGCCGGACAGGACCTCGCTGAGACCCTCCTGGCGAAGCGCGCGGCGCTTCTCTTCGAACTTGTCCGGCAGATCATGCTCAGCCTGCGCGGGCTCGGCCACCGACGGAGCGGCGACCGGCAACTTCGGCTGCGGCGCGGCGCTGGCGGCCGTGCCTGCCACCAGTCCCGTCGCCGTCAGCGAAAGCCCGAGCAGACCCACTGCGACTTTGCGCACGTGGTACCTCCGGTATGAGGGAACCGGCCCAACGGGGGTACGGGCCGGTGAGACGTCCCACTAGTGGGACCACTGGTGAAGATAGACACTCCCGTGACGGGTGGGAAGACAGGCACGTCGATTTGTAGCAGTTTTTTGATGGGAATGCTCCTCACCGTCACATCCGCATCGGTCGATCGGGCGAATCGAGCGAGGTGAGGGTACGCGAAAGGGCCGGTGGCGTTGCCGCCACCGGCCCTTCCGGTCTGGTGCTACCCGATCAGTTGGTGACCTTGACGACCATGTCGCTGGTCGGGGTGGTGCCCTGCTGCAGGATCTCGATGCTGGTGCCGGTGCCGGCCAGCTTCACCGAGTTCCAGGCGTTGCCCGAGTTCCAGTACGTCCCGACGCCGTTGTCCTTGAACACCGGGTTCGGCTCGAGCGCCGGCACGGTGACCGCCTTCCCGTTCAGGTGGAAGGTCTGGGCCGGCTTCGCGTAGAGGCTGAACGTCGCGTCGTAGCCATTGCGCCGGTTGGTGATGGTGCCCTGGCCACCGATGTTGATCTTGTCCGGACGGACGTCAACCGGGAGGTTGAGGCCGTAGCCCGGGTGCTGCGACGTGTTGTTGTCGCCGTACGCGTAGTTGATGTACCAGACCAGCATGCCGGGCTGGTTCGAGAACCGCTCGACGAAGTTCGGCCGGCTGTTGTTGAAGCCGAAGTTGTAGCCACCGGTCCGCAGCGCGTCGTCGTAACCGAAGTAGGTCCGGTTCTCGGCGATGTAGAAGCGGGGGTAGGTGGCCGTCACCGAGCCGCCCATCCGGGTCCAGCCCTTCGCGGTCCACTCGGCGGCCAGGGTCTCCGCGTCGTCGGTCCACGCCACGGTGCCGTTCTTGGTCAGCGCGATGTTGTCCAGGAACGGGCCCGCCAGGTGCACGCCGCCGTCGGTGGCGTAGCGGTAGCGGAACGTCACGCTCTTGCCGGCGTACGCCGACAGGTCGTAGGTCAGGTCGACCCAGTTGCCGCTGGTGGAGCCGTCGACACCGGTCTCGCCGGCGTCGATCAGCGAGTTGTGCAGGGAGGACCAGGTGGCGCCACCGTCCGTCGACACCTCGGCGTAGAGGTAGTCGTAGTCCTCCTCGATGTCCCACTGGGCCTTGGCCGTGATCGACGCGGAGGTCGCGCCGGTCAGGTCCAGGGTGCGGGTCAGCGTGGTGTTCAGGTCGTCCGCGCTGCCGCCCCACCACTCGTACGACCCGCCGAACGGCGTGTTGTAGTTCGTGGTCTGGGTGGTCGGGGGCAGGTTCACCACGACCGCCTGGGCCTTCGGCCCGTCGCTGTCGCCCGCCGGGCCGAGGGTCACCCGGGTGGTGCCCGAGCCGTAGTCGACGGTCGAGTGGTTCAGCCAGCCCAGGAAGAGCTTCGACCACGGGTCCATGTAGCCCGGGGTCGAACCGATGTCGTCGGTGCCGTGGCTCAGCCACGAACCCGAGGACATCAGGCTCCAGAAGCCGACGCCGTTGTCGCCGCCCGCGGTGTCGTACAGGTCCGGCAGACCGAGGTCGTGACCGTACTCGTGGGCGAAGACACCGAGGCCGCCGTTCTCCGGCTCCGTGGTGTAGTCACGGATCCAGAGCCCGGTGTCGCCGATCTGGACGCCACCGGCCAGGTTGCCGGCGGGGCCGGCCTTGCCCTCGAGGTTGGGGAACGCCGCCCAGCGGTGCGACCAGATGGCGTCCTCGCCCTGGGCGCCGCCGCCGGCCTCCTCGCCCTCACCGGCGTGCACCGCCTGGAAGTGGTCGATGTAGCCGTCGGGCTCGTTGAAGTTCCCGTCGCCGTCGAAGTCGTAGCGGTCCCAGACGTCGAACTGCTTCAGGTAGTCCTTGATCTCCTGGGCCGACTTGCCGGCCTTGACCTGGGTGTCATACCAGGACGTGGCGGTGTCCTTGATGAAGTTCCAGTAGCCGTCGGCCTCGGAGATGTTGTTGCTGCCGTACCGCGCCTCGTTGAACGGGACCGTGATCCAGTCGCTGACGTCGCCGCCAACGGTGTACCGGCCACCGGACTGCTTCAGGTAGAAGTCCCGGAACGACTCGCCCTCGCCGTAGAACATGTCCATGTAGTGCTCGCGGTGGAAGTCGGAGCGCCACAGGGTGCTGTTGTCGTCGGTGGGGCTGCCGTCCCAGTTGCGGTCGGGCTCGGGGATCTGGTTGACCACCGGGCCGGGGGTGCCGCCGGTGCGCGGGTCGGTCTTGTCGCCGAAGTTGACCAGCATCGTGAAGATGGGGTCGACCTTCGGGGCCTGCTGGTACTCGACGAACAGGTCGTCCTTTACCTGGATGACCTTCGAGCCGTTGCGCGTCTGAAGCTTGGCCTTGCCCTTCAGCAGGTCGGCGATGGCCTGCTTCCGGACCTCCCGCTGCTGATCCGACTTGGGATCCGGGAGGCTGTCCTTGCCGTGCTTCGCCTTGTCGACGCTGGGGGTGGGCTCCGCCGCCGGGGCGGCGGAGGCTGGCGCCGTGACGACACCGGCTGCCAGCAGCGCGGCCGCGGCCGAGGCCAGGCCCGCTGTGACTCGTCTCCTCAAAGGTCCTCCTCCTTTGTGGAACTGTTACATGACAGGAGCAGCCAAAGCCATCACCGTCATGTCATGCGTCACTCACAATGACAGAGGCCGCCATCGTTGTCACTGGTCAATCACTCCGGTGTGGGCACTTCTTACCGGGGCAAAAAGGGGCCAACTGACGCACGGATTTGACGGCGGTTCACATTACGTTTTGGCCACGATCACCGAGAGTGACGGTGATTATGAAGTCCCCCAAGGGGAGCGCCGGGGCCCGGGAAAATGTCACACGGGATGACCGACAAATCTGTGGCGCGTAAGAAGGACGGGGCCCGCCCGGAGCAGTGTGCTCCAGACGGGCCCCGCCAGGATGTTGCGACGCGCCGATCAGGTCACCGGGTAGCCGGAGTCACGTACACCGTGGCGTACGAGTTGTCCTTGGCCGCCTGCTTGATGGTGATCGAGACGCCGTACGCGACGCCCGCGTCACCCGGGTTGCCGGTGCCGAGGACGGTGAATCCGAGATTCGTGCCGTACAGCGCGGTCGCCGGGCTGCCATCCGGGTTGGTCACCCGGGTGGTGTACGGCGCGTTGTCACGCGACGGGATGACGACGGAGGCGTCGCTGTCCCGAGCGTAGAGCCCCCCGTCGCGGATCTCGATGCCCGGGTACCAGCCCCGGGCGTCGCTGAACGCCGGCACCGGAGCCTGTGCGTGGAAGTTGGTGCAGTACTCGCTGTACGGCTCACCCGCCGCCTCCAGGCACTCCTTGAACGGGTACGTCGGGTTCAGCGAGAAGGCCGCGTTCGAGGACTGCGGGCGGCTGGGCAGGTTGTCCAGCACCGACGGGTCCTTGACGGCCGCCTCTCCCTGCCGGCGTAGCGGCTCGTTGTGCGAGTCGACGATCAGCAGACCACCCTTGGCGCCGTAGCTCGGCAGCGAGGTCAGCTGTGCGGTCACATGGTTGACGTCGCCGAGCACGGTGTCCCGGTACCAGACCAGCATGCCCGGGGCGTTGTACGAGACCTTGTCGACCTTCCACGCCTCTCGCGAGTAGACCGTGTCGTAGGCGTACTTCAGGCCGGCGTCGAAGCCGTCGAAGTTGCGCCACTCGGCCAGGTAGTACTGCGCCTTGACCTGGGTGCCGGCGTCGAAGTGCCAGCCGGCGCCGGTGGTGTCGGTGAAGGTGCCACCGGTGAGGGTCCAGCCGTTGGTGCCGTTCTCGGCGTCGTCGCTCCAGGTGGTGGCCCCGCCGCCGGTGACCGAGAAGTCGTCGGCGAACCAGCCGCGCTCCACGAATGCCGCGTCCGTGCAGTAGCGCAGCCGCACCTGCACCGTCTTCCCGGCGTACGCCGACAGGTCGACGTAGTCGTGCCGCCAGCCGTGGGTGTCACCGGTCAGGCCGTACTTCTTGTTGCCGTAGTCGGCCATCCGCCCGTTCGGGTCGCCGTAGCCGTCGTTGGTCGTGACCAGCTTGCCGGCTTCGTCGTAGACCTTCTGCTCGGTCCAGGTGGCGCCGCCGTCGGTGGAGACCTCGACGAAGCCCATGTCCCAGTCGGCCTCGATGGTGTAGTTGTTCCACATCCAGAACTTCGCGTCGGCGGCGTTCGGGACGTTCACCGTGCGGCTCAGCTTGACATCGGCCCAGTCCTGGTCGGCTCCCGAGTACCACATGTTGGCCCCGCTGTGCGGCTCGGCCAGGGTGATCACCTTGTTCGGCAGGTTGATCTTGATGCCGTCCTTGGTGCCGACCGGGGTGCGCGAGGTCTGCCCGAGCTGCACCGCCCGAGGGTCGTCACCCGGGTTCATGGTCAGCGGGTCGGCCCAGCCGAGCACCCACTTGTCCCAGATGCCCATGTGGGTGGGCAGGGCCTGGAAGATCTCGCCGGAGTGCGAGCCCGAGGCCATCAGGTCCCAGAAGTCGACGTCCGAGTCGCTGTTGTTGCCCGACGTGTCGTAGAGGTCCGGCAGGCCGAGGTCGTGCCCGAACTCATGGGCGAAGACGCCGAGGCCGGCGTCCTCCGGCTGCACGATGTAGTTCGACACCCGCAGGTTGGTGCCGGGGATGGTGTAGCCACCGGCCACCGCCGAGGAGTGCGCCCAGACCGCGTAGACGCCCTGGTCGCCGCCGCCGCTGGACTTGCCCTTGCCGGCGTGCACCAGCACCAGGTGGTCGATGACGCCGTCCGGCTCGTGGTAGTTGCCGTCCCCGTCCCGGTCACCTTGGTCTTCGATGTCGTAGTCGGCCCAGGGGAAGTTCGGGTCCATCTTGGCCAGCGCGTCGATGGCGTCAGTGGCGAGCCGCCCGGCACCCAGCGGGTTGTCCGGGTGGCCGTTCATCGACTGCTGCCGTCCGGCGACCCAGTTGCCGTTCGCGTCCCGGCTGCAGCGGGAGGCGGCGTACCAGGCCTCCGAGTGCGGCACGGTGATCCACGGGCTGGCCTGCCCGTCCACCGTGTACGCACCCTTCGACATCTCCAGGTACATGTTGTGCATGGTCCGGCCGGCCACGCTGATGCCCGGCTTGCCGTCCGGCCCGGTCAGGTCCTTGCGGACCCGCTCGGTGATGCCCTCCTTGGTGTAGAGCATCTTGTCGTAGTGCGCCGGCGAGAAGTCCGGCACCCACATCGAGTTGTTGTCCTCGTGCGGCAGGCTGGCCGGGTCGGCGATGTTGTTGTGCTTCGGGCCGTTCTGGACGGTGCCGGGGACACAGCTCCGGTCCTCGAAAACCGTCTTCGGCACCATGACGTTGGTGAAGTCGTCGTTCGCCTGGTCGTTGAACTCCACCAGCAGGGTCAGCAGCTTGGCGGTTTGGGTGCCCTTGGCCTGCTTGATCTGCCGCGGGCTCTTGCCGGTCTTGATGGCCTTGGCCTCCAGCTTGGCCAGCTCGCGCGCGGCCACCGGGTTGCCCCCGGCGTACTTCCGGTCGTAGGCCTTGGCCTCATCGGGGGCCGACGTGAAGATCCCGTCCTTGCCCTTGACCTCCTTGCCGCCGGTATCCGGTTGCACCTCGGGTTCGGCGTAGTTGATGTAGAACTCGTCCGACCCGATCTTGGCCGGAGCCGGACCGGACGTCTGGGCGGCCGCGCTGCCCGTCACGGTCAGTGACGCTGCGGCGAGGGCGATGGCGGGCAGTGCGACGAGTATGCGCCGACGTGACCCGGATTGCGGAGAGATACTCATTCCGCTCCATTCGTGGGGCATGGGACAAGAAGATCGGCCGGCGCCCAGCAGTGATGCCCGTCGAACCGGTCCGATGTGGCTGAACCTAAAGGAGAAGGCGCCCTCACCGACAGAGGGCGGGTTGTCGCTCTACCCGTTCAGTCAGCCGGACTCCGCCGACCGAACGAGGGTCGCGGCTCGGGGAGGGCGCGGGCGTACTTCCCCGCGTCCGTTCCGAAAGTCGCGCGGTTTACGCATGGGCGGCCCCTTGGGGGGACACCCCAAACATGGGGTGTGTCTGGAGCAGATTGAGGTCTGTGGAAGTGGGCCTGACCTGGGCTGTCAGTGGCGTTGGGGGGTCGGTTCGGGGGTCAGTATCAAGGCGGACAGGCAAACGGAGATCGACACCGACGCCCACACGGCCTCCCAAACCGTGACGAGGGTGTCGCTGGACGTGTGATGCGGGTCGGTGACGACGCTGCTGGCGGGGGCAGGGGTTGTTGAGCTGGTTCAGCATCTGGTTGCTCCTTCATCAGGGTGCTTGGGCGGGGCGGGTGCGTGCACTGGCCGCCCCGTTGTCGCGGGCTGGCGTGCTTTCTGTCAGGTCGGGCTGGTGTGCGTGCTGTCAGGTCGGGTCAGGTTCTGTCAGAAGGCGGGGTTCCTGACAGCCGCGCGGCTGGTCTCCCAGGGGGACGGCTTGGTCTGACAGGAGTCGCCGGTGATGGTTCTGTCAGACGGTCTTCTGGTGTGACGGATCCGGTGCGGGTGGGGTGGCCTCGGCGCGTAGGACACGCAGCAGCGCTGCGGCGGTGACGTTGGACAGTTGGTGCCCGTCGGCGCGTAGCTGTCGGGCGAGTGAGTTGCGGGACAGCGGCGTCCCGTGGGCGGCGAGGGTGCGGGCGGCGGTCCGGGCGGCCGGGACCAGACCGCTGATCTCCGGGCCACGGTCCCGGACCGGCATGTCGCTGTCGCGCCGGCCCGGGACCGCCGGGTTCTGGTCCGCGTCGGCGGGGACCGTGGTGCTGGGGTCCCGGACCGCGGCAGTCCTCGCGGGGACCGGCAACCGCGGTCCGGGGACCACCTCGCGGTTGTCCGGGACCGCAACACCACGAACCGACGCCGGTCCCGGCACGGTCCGCGTGGGCCGGGCGGCCGGGACCAGGCCGCTGGTCTCCGGGCCACGGTCCCGGACCGGCATGTCGCTGTCGCGCCGGTCCGGGACCGCCGGATTCTGGTCCGCGTCGGCGGGGACCGTGGTGTTGGAGTCCCGGACCGCGGCAGTCCTCGCGGGGACCGGCAACCGCGGTCCGGGGACG